>DCCQ01000054.1 GCA_002314195.1 Bacteroidales bacterium UBA1077
TTCCAGACCAGGAACCAGATCCGTTCCGCCGAACTTTCGAGGACGAATCAGATGTTGCAGTTGGAGAACAGCAAGAAAAGCCTCTACAAGGAGATTCAGCAGGCCTACTACAATGCTGTGGCCGCTCAGGAGAAGTTCCGCTCAAGCCTCGATGCCGATGCCAGCGCCAAAGAGTCGTATGAACTTGTGCTTGCGAAGTACGAGAACGGCAAGGCCAACATCACGGAGTTCAACGAGGCTCGCGACAGTTTTCTGGAATCCGAATCGAATCTGGCCAGAGCCCTCTATGAGTTCCTGTTCTCGGCCAAGCTGCTGGATTTCTACCGGGGGCAGAAACTGACATTCTGAAGTCGCAGTTGCGCAAGAATTTCTTACCCGACCAGTCCGGTGATGAATATTACCGCGATGGTGATCGGAGCGACGTACTTGATGAGAAAATAAACCGTAGGAAACAACTTGTTGTTCACCTTGAGAGTGCCACCGTTCGTGAGTTCATCACGGACGGATTTCTTGTCCATCTTCCAACCCACAAAGACGGAGAAAAGCAACGCGCCGATCGTCATCAGGTAGTTGGAGCATAGTTTGTCACAGAAACTGAATATGCTTTCACCCAGAATCTTCACATCGGCAAGAGGGCCGAAGGAGAGCGAGCAGAGAACCCCGACGAAGAATGTGGCGAAAAACAGCACGATTGACGCCTTGTGTCTTGAAAGGCCTTTTTCCTCAACCAGATAGGCCACTCCAACTTCAAGTATGGAGATCGACGATGTCAACGCGGCGACAAGGATGGTAAGGAAAAACAGAACCGCCACAAGGCCGCTCACAATCTGGCCGCCGGCGCCCATTTTCGCGAATATGTAAGGAAGTGTCTCGAACACGAGGCCAGGTCCGGCGGACGGGGTGATTCCCGCCGCGAACACTGCCGGCATGATGGCGAAACCGGCCAGCATGGCGAACAGCAGATCCGACACTGCCGTCCCTGCGCCTGAAGCAATAAGGTTTTCTTTCTCACTGACGTAGGATGAATATGTCAGCATGGTTCCCACGCCGAGTGACAGCGAGAAGAAACTCTGGCCCAGCGCGGCGGAGAACGCACCAGGAGTCAGTTTGGAGAAATCCGGTTTGACAAGATACCTCACTCCATCACCCGCTCCCGGCAGGGTGACCGAATAGATGGCGATCGCCACAATCAGCACAAACAGGATCGGAATCGAGATGTTGCTGAACTTCTCAATTCCTTTCTTCACCCCCAGGAAGACTATCAAGGCGGTCAGGGACAGGAATATGAACAGGCACACGATCGGCCCCCAGACCGAGGAGGCGAACTCTCCGAACATCCCGGTGACGGCTTCGGCCTTGTCAGGAGTGAAGCTGAACGTGGCGGACTTGACAAGATATTCAATGGCCCATCCGCCCACGACACTGTAGTAGGACAAGATAATCAGAGGTGTGATGACTGTCAGGAGACCGAGCCATTTCCATTTGGAACGCGGGGCCAGCGCATTCATCGCGCCGAATGTGCTGAGGTGGGTCTTCCGCCCGATCACCGACTCCGAGAACAAGATCGGCAAGGAGAGGACGAACGAGCAGATGATGTAGATTAGTATGAAGGCCGCGCCTCCATATTCACCTACCATATAGGGGAATCTCCAGATGTTTCCGAGTCCTATGGCGGATCCGGCGAAGGCCATGATGACGGCGGCGCGGCTGCCGAAATTCTCTCTGTCTGACATATTCGTTAAGTTCATTTGCATCAGTGTCCGGATTATGGGGAATGCCGGAATGGTCACCGAGCCTGTCAAAGTGACCTAAAAGCGTCTTTTATAAACTTGAAATTCGTAAGTGTAACCAGTTTCGGAATCTGTGGCCGCAGGAGTGGCGGACTCAACTTTCCAGATCACCGGATCAATCATCGGGAAGAACGTGTCCGCGTCCTCAATCACTGTGTGGACGTGTGTTATGTAAAGTTTGTCCGCAGTCGGAAGCGCCCTGCGGTAAGTTTCCCCGCCACCCATGATGAAAATGCGTTCCAGCTCCGTTTCCCGACTGCAATCGGCAGATGTCGCAAACTCTTTTCCTGACTCTCCGGCAATCTCTACGGCGGCATTCTTTTCCGTTCTGGCGGCCATTTCCGCCAATGAATATGCCTCCTCAAGGCTTGCAGCCACCTTCACACCTTCCGGGGCATCATTCCAAGGCCGCGTGGAAATCACGATGTTATCCCTTTTAGGAAGCGGCCTCCCTATCGAAAGGAATGTCCGGAACCCCATCACCACGGGGTTTCCTGTGGTGGTGCGCCGAAAATATTTCATGTCTTCGGCAATATGCCAGAGCAGGTCGTTGTCCTTGCCTATGGCTCCGTTGTCGGCAATCGCCGCGATGATGCATTTTTCCATAAACCAAAATTGTTTCGGCCGTAAAGTTACAGTTTTTTACCATATACTCCAAACAGAAAATGAACAAGTTGCGGCAATATAAAATGATTGGCAACCTCAAAAACACTTTAATTTATAACCCACGTGCGCAAAGTCCCGACTTTCACGCACGAGACCAGTGATAATAGTCGTTCTGTGAGCCAGGAAGCCTCTATTGCGCACAAGCCCGATGAAAAAGACCGCCGGTACGCAGCAAGGGCACTTTCACGCACGGCAAGTTACAAGTGCCAATATGGACGTTTGGCTATCTGTACTAATTTCACGTTTCGGTAACTTTGCCGTCTGAACGGAAAGGCGTATATTTACGGTCGAAAATCACATAAACCATCTGCCTTTCCTATGTGCAAAAACAACAATACATGGCTTCTTGTGCTGTCTCTGGCAGTGTCTTTCCTCGGATCAATCACGGTTTTTGCCGGTGAGGGAGAAGTCCGGACAGACGCGCAGAGCTATTGCTTCCGGACTGTGAATGTCTCGGACGGCCTGTCTCAGAACACGGTTTTCGGAATCCTTCAGGACAAGACCGGATATATGTGGTTCGGCACGAAGGACGGGCTCAACCGCTATGACGGCCGCTCATTCCGCATATTCAACAAGGATAACTCCGCTTTACGGAGCAATTTCATCACGAATCTGGCGGAGGACTGCGACGGGACGATCTGGATCGGGACGGACAGAGGTGTCTATAAATATGACCCTATGATGGACTGCATATCCTACCTGTCAGACACAACCAAAGAGGGAATCTCACTCTCCTGCCACGTGTCGGGGATGGAATGGATTCAGGACAGGAAGGAACTCTGGATTTCCGTTGAAAAACAAGGGCTTTTCGCTTATTCACTAAGTGACAGAACATTGAGACTCAAGTTTGAGCCTACGCTCAGCATATCCACATTCTCCAGGATCGGCAACCGGCTTTGGTACGGGCAGTATCTGGACAATCTGTACTCCATAGACACAGAATTTTCCGAAAATCCTTCACCGTTCAAAGACAGCGACGGAGCCGAAATGTTCTCCGGTGAGACAGTCAACACCATCATCGGAGGCGGCCACAACAAGGTTTACGTAGGAACGACATCAAGACTTCTGGAGATAAATCTGACAAACAGAAAGACCAGACTGATTCTCAATGATTACGTCCGGTCCCTGATCATCCGCGACAATGACGAGCTGTGGGTCGGTGGAGAATCAGGACTCCACATCATAGACACGAGGGACGGAGGTGTCATACGGCACATCGCCACACCTGACCAAGACGAGCCATATTCATTGGCAGACAATGCGATATACTCATTGTTCAAAGATCGCGAGCAAGGCATGTGGATCGGGTCTTACTTTGGAGGTCTTAATTATCTGCCGTATCCTTACACCCTGTTCGAGAAGTACTACCCGCACGGGGATATGTCCTTCCTTGGACGCAGGGTGAGGGAATTCTGTCAGGACGACACCGGGACAATCTGGATAGGAACTGAGGATAAGGGGTTGTTCAGAATGGATCCCGAAAGCGGGCAGGTCAGGCCTTGGCAGGGTCCGGCAAGACACAAGAACGTGCATGGCCTGTTCGCGGACGGTGACTGGCTTTGGGTCGGGACATTCTCCGAAGGCCTCAGCAGGATCAATTTGAAGACAGGGAAGGTTGTGCATTATGCGAAAGGCGACAGAGGGTTCCCGGAAAACAACGCGTTCTCGATCTTGAGGACCTCCTCCGGAGACCTGATCATCGCGATGACTGTGGGAGCGGTGGTGTACGATGACAAGACGGACACCTTCAGGGCGATTCCAGAATTGGACGGAACTTTTGTCTATCAAGTGCTTGAGACAAGCGATGGGGACCTATGGTTCGCCACCTATGCCGATGGACTTTACCGGTTTGAGGTCAGCCAAGGACGCTGGACCCGCTACAAGACTTCAGAAAATCCGGGGGACACAGGATGTGTCGGTTCCGACAACATCACGAGCATATTCGAAGACAGCAGCCACAGACTTTGGGTGACCACCCTCGGAGGAGGATTCTGCCTGTTTCACCAGGAAGATGAGACTTTCACAAGATTTTCGTCCGATGACGGTTTTCCCGGCAGCGTGTTTTATAAGGTCATAGAAGACAAGGACAAGAACCTTTGGATCACCTCGGAGAACGGGCTTATCCGTTTCCGTCCCGAGACCGGAGAAAAGCAGTTTTACACAACCGCCAACGGGCTTCTTAGCGACCAGTTCAATTTCCAGTCGGGCTTCCGCTCCAAAAGCGGGAAGATCTACATCGGGAGCATCAACGGATTCATCGCTTTCGACCCATCGTCATTCAGAAAGAATGAATATGTCCCACCCATCACGTTCACTGATTTCTACCTGTTCGGCGAGCTGATGAAGCCCGGCGCTGAGGACTCTCCTCTGAAGAGCAACATCACCTTCGCAGACCGGATTGTCCTGAAGCACAACCAGAACACGTTCTCCCTGCGTCTTTCGGCCCTGAGCTACCTGACCCCGGAGATGAACAAGATCGAGTACAAGGTAGAAGGACTGGACGAAAAATGGGCGGAGGTCGATAAGAACTCAATGATAACATGCTCCAATCTGCCACACGGGCATTACAGAATCAAGATTCGCGGAAGCAACGGGGACGGTGTGGCAAACCCTGAGGCCAGATCACTTGATGTGACAATCAAGCCCCCTTTCTATCTCACTGTCCTCGCCAAGATAATGTATGTGGTTATGGCCATCGTTTTGGCCGCATCTGCGTTTTTCGTTCTGCACCGGCGGGCAAAGCGCAGGCAGATGGACGAGATGGAACGGTTCGGGCGCAAGAAGGAAAAAGAGCTGTACGATGCGAAAATAAACTTCTTCACCGACATAGCCCACGAGATCAGGACACCATTGACCTTGATCAACTGCACCATCGATGACATCTATTCCTCAAAGAATATTCCTGACAACCTTACCGAAGACATGGATGTTGTGGAAAGCAACACAAAAAGGTTGCTTGAGCTTGTCAACCAACTGCTAGATTTCAGAAAGGCCGAGTCAAAAGGCTACAGGCTGGACATCGTCAAGACCGATGTGGCAGTGATACTCAAATCCGTCATCTGCGGGTTCAAGGTGATGGCGGAGCGAAAGAACGTGAGTCTTACCACCGACATCCCGGACTCACTCACCGCTTATGTTGACAAGGACGGATTCACGAAAATCATCTCGAACCTGTTGAACAACGCTGTGAAGTTTTCATGCTCCTACATACACGTCAAACTGTTCAGTGACTCCGGCCATCTGGTGTTCACCGTGTCCAACGACGGGCCGAAGATACCGGATGAGATGAGGGAAGAGATATTCCGCCCGTTCGTCCAGTGCAGGCGAAACGACTCTTACGCGACAAAGGGTACGGGCCTTGGCCTCGCCCTCGCGAGATCGCTCGCCATTCTCCAAGGCGGCACCTTGGACGTGGATGATTCCGCAGACGACAACAGTTTCATCCTGCGTCTGCCGCTGTCCAATGAATATGCCGGGGCCGAAGTCTCCGACAAACCGGAAGCCACCGATGGCACCGGGCCAGAGACTCAAGTGTCAGCCAACTCGGACGAGCGGTACTCCGTCCTGCTGGTCGAGGACAGCCCGGACATGCTTAAGTTTCTTGCCCGGCAGTTTTCCTCCACTTGCAATGTGTTTACCGCCAGTGACGGCAACGAGGCGTTGACTGTGCTGAAAAACAACAACATCAGTCTGATCATCTCAGACGTGATGATGCCCGGGATGAACGGAATGGAATTGTGCAGAAGAGTGAAGTCCGATGTGGAGTTCAGTCATATTCCCGTCATACTCCTCACCGCCAGGACAGATTCGGACTCGAAGGTGCAGGGTATGAACATCGGAGCGGACGCCTACATTGAGAAGCCGTTCTCGATGGACTACCTCAAGGCCTGCGCCGGGAATCTGGTCTCAGGAAGGAAAAAGCTGCGGGCCGCCTTCGCGCGTATCCCGCAAGTCCAGACCGACAGTGTGGCCATGACCCGTTCCGATGAGTTGTTCCTTCGCTCGATGAGAGAGCTTGTCTCACAGAACATCCAGAATCCGGATTTCAGCATTGACGACCTTGCGGCCGGACTCGGAATGAGCCGCTCCAGCCTCAACCGTAAAGTGAAAGGGATCCTTGACATGACCCCGGTTGACTACATCCGTGTGGAGAGACTCAAGAAAGCCGCGCTTCTGCTGCGTGAGGGCGAATGCCGGGTCAGCGAGGTCTGCTACCTGACCGGATTCAACACCCCATCGTATTTCTCGAAATGTTTCCAGAAACAGTTCGGAGTGCTCCCTAAAGACTACATAGACGCGCTCTAGGCCTCCCTGCAAGGCTTTTTGACAGATTTGTTGCAGCATTGACGAGATTGTTCTACACCGATGGCGGGTGCTCATGCTATCTTTGTCATCGTAAGAACCACAATTAACAACAAAAAAAACGATTAAATCACTAATTTGCAAAAATCAAAAGTCAGGCAGACATCTAGCCTTTTGCAATAGTTCAATCAACATAAAAAAAAATAAAGTTATGGGATAATCAGTTACGATACGGCAAAGCCGTCTTTATGAGAAGATCAAAGAAAAAGGCTTTTCAAGTCCAACGGACGCAAAGCCACTTGAGTCTCCTCTGACAAAAACACACATTATTTTAACACTAAATTAAACAAGATTCAGAGATGTTCAAAAGAGTTATTATTATCTTATCGCTGATTTCATCTTTTTTCCCGGACATCCTAGCCCAATCGGATAAAATTAGCGGTAACGTAAAAGATGAAAGCAATGTACCTCTTGCCGGTGTCAGTGTCATGATCAAAGGCACTACAACAGGAACAATGACTGACTATAACGGTAATTTCTCCTTGTCTGGAAAGAAAGGCGACATTATCCAATTCTCATTCACAGGCATGATGACAGAGGAACGCGCATTCAACGGAAATCCTATCAACATTGTGATGAAAGAGGATGCTAACCTGCTAAAGGAAGTGGTGGTAGTAGGTTACGGCACTCAGAAGAAAGCCAATCTTACAGGTTCGGTGGCATCAGTGGATTTTGAAGAATCATCAAAATCCCGTCCTGTAACAACAGTCGCAAATGCCCTGTCCGGGGCTGCCGCCGGCCTTAACGTCATGACGACAGGTTCAAAGCCTAACGAGGAGAGTGCAAGGATCTCGATTCGAGGCATAGGTACACTCAACAATTCAGGCCCACTTGTACTTGTTGACGGAATGGAGATGGAGATGAACCAGATCAACCCGAACGATGTGGCAAACATATCCATTTTGAAGGATGCTGCTTCAAGTGCCATATACGGCAACAGGGCCGCCAATGGTGTCATCTTAATCACCACGAAGCAGGGAAACTTTGATGGAAAACTAAACGTAACATATTCAGGCAAATTTTCTTACAACACCCCAGCAAACTATATTCACCAGGTTTCAAACTACGCTGACTACATGGAATTGTTCAATGAGGCAGCCTACGGAAGCGGCACTGCAACTCTATACAGCTCAAGCAACATTGAAGCATGGCGAGCAGCAGAGAAAAACCCAGATGCTCTAACCGAGTCTGGATATCCGAACAAAGTGGCATATCCGAATACCAACTGGTACGATGTCGTTTACAATCCGAAATGGATGCAAGAGCATACCTTGTCTGTAGTCGGTTCAGAAAAGCGTACCAGATACAGTCTGAGCACAACTTACCTCAACAACCCTGGTATCGCCCCCAACTCAGGCATGCAAAAATATTACGTAAGAACCAATGTTGAGTCGAAGATTACATCCTTCATCACGGCAGGAATCAGAGCATGGGGATACCATGCCGATCAGGAGCGCAATAATGTCGATGAAATGAACGGGATACAAATGAAGAAAGCCAATCCAGGCACTTACCCTTACTACAATGGATATTACGGAGCCGTCACTTCAACAGAAGAAGACGCCTCGGCCACAAACCCATTGTATTTCATTGATACTCAAAAGGGATCGAAGAAGCAGACTAAGTTCTACGTGAATCCTTACCTCAGAGTGGATTTCCTGAAGCATTTCAACATTATCTACAACTTCTATTATGACAATTTCAGCAATGAGCACATCTTGTATAATTCCGACTACATGCCGCGAATGAACTTCCTTACCGGGGTCGTCACAAACCATGCGCCTTCATCTGCCGAACTTTCGGAATTTAAGGTGTATAACTGGCGAAATCTTGAACAGAGTTGGAAAAGCAACGTCGTGGTCAATTATGCACAGACATTCAATGAAAAGCATGAGGTGTCTGCCATAGCCGGATACGAAGAGTACCGCTGGTGGAAAAATGAAGTCGACATCTGCAAGAAGGGAATGGTCAACACATCGCTGACAGATTTCAACGCGATGACAGAGCCTGAATTCCAGAAAGGATACTCACGCGAGCTCGCTACCCGTTCCTGGTTCGGCAGGGTCAATTACGCTTATGACGGCCGCTACCTTTTCGAGGCCAACGTCCGATATGACGCTTCTTCACGATTCGCTCCTGAGAACAGGTGGGGTATGTTCCCTTCGTTCTCTGCCGGTTGGCGAATCTCCGAAGAGAAATTCATGCAGAATGTCAACGCAATTGACGAATTGAAGCTCCGCGCTTCTTGGGGACAACTCGGAAACAGTTCAATAGGCAATTACTACGCATACCAATCTCTATACTCAGTCGTCAACTATGTATTCGGCAACAGTGTAGGTTCCGGCTTCGGAATGTCATCGTTCTCCAATCTAGGACTTCAGTGGGAGACCACATCGGTAAGTAATGTCGGAATTGACGCCACATTGCTCGGCAACCGTCTCAACGCGACTGTGGACTTATACAACAAAGTGACCGACGGCATTCTGTACCGGCCTTCTTTGTCAAATTCATTGAAATACTTCGGCTCTCCTTATCAGAATATAGCCGAGGTTACCAATAGAGGAGCAGAATTCACCTTAGGCTGGCAGGACACCAAGAAGGATTTCTATTACAGCGTAAAAGCAAACTTTTCCCTGAATCACAATGAAGTCACAAAATACAAGGGCAAACTCGAGCGCGGATGGAAAGACGAAAAATATTATACCAATCTGGGTGATGTTTCCACAGGAGGTGACACCAGAGTACTTGAAGGCCATCAGATAAATGAGTACTATCTGCTGAACATCTATAAAGGCAACGGCAGTCATTTCAATGCTGACGGTTCAGTAAATATTGGCGGTGGTCCTAAGGACGGTATGATCCGCACAGAAAAAGATATGGAATGGCTTAGAGCTATGGTTGCCGCAGGGTATGAGTTCTATCCTGCCAAGGGCATAAGCAAGAGTGAGATTTGGTACGGTGACATTATCTATGCCGACGCCAACGGTGACGGTATCTACGGAAATGACAACGATCGCGAGTTCCAGGGCACTTCATCCACACCTAAGTATTACTACGGATTGCAGACAAGTGCCGCATGGAAGGGTTTCGACTTCGCGGTAAACTTTGCCGGAGCAGCCGGGTTCAAGATTCTCTGGTGGGACCAGAGCCTTAACAGCACCAGACTTACACGCACATACGGTATCGGAAAGGACGTTGCAAATGACCATTATTACTATGATCCGGAGAACCCTACTGATCCTCGCACCAACACTTCTTCCAAGACGACCAGACTCACAATCGGAGGAACAGCCCAGACCGAGACATCAAGCCAGCTCTGGCTGCAGAACGGAAACTACTTAAAATTAAAGAGTCTGACTATAGGATATACGTTCCCTTCCAAGTGGATGAACAAGGCCCATATACAGAACCTGCGCATATACGCAACAGGAGAGAATCTGTTTACTATAACCAAATTCAAGGGACTTGATCCTGAGATGGTGGCTGGAAACGGCTATCTTCCTATGAGACAATATGCTTTTGGAGTTAACATTACTTTCTAAAGGAGGATATTCAATGAAAAATATATTTAAGGACACATGCTCTCGCATAGCATTTGGATTTGGCACAGCACTGTTGGCTGTCAGCTGTGTGAACTTGGATGTCACGCCTAAAGACCAGGCTGCATCCGGAGCAATATGGAATAATCCTACCATGGCAGAGCAGACCATAAACGGGGTGTATAATGTTCTATACTACGG
>DCCQ01000068.1 GCA_002314195.1 Bacteroidales bacterium UBA1077
AAATACGAGATCTGCTTCGGAGTGGAACAGGACACGATGAGAAGTGTCATGATCGCCGCTGGCAGTAATTTTCCTTTAATCATAATATTCAACAGATTATTAAATTTTCTCTAGAAATGCAGGTGGGATGAATCTTGTGGCAAAGGCGGCGACACCCTCGATTGTCACGATCAGCCGCCTGTCATGCTTTATGCGTTTAATATGCCCTTCAAAGCCTTTGAATATGCCGTCGGTAACCCTTACCTTGTCCCCCTTATGAAACTGAGGGCCGTCCTCACCAAGATACTCCAGGCCGGAATCCTTGACCGAGCAAATCTTGATGAACTGCTCCATCTGTTCGTCTGGAATGACGACCGGTTTGTTGGTCCGAAAGTCGTAGTAAGGAGCGACACTGCCTGAATGTTTCAACCGGATTGCCTCCAATCCCTTATTTGTGGAGTTGACAAAAATCAGGGACTTGATCAGCGGCTCCTGGACATAGACAAAGCCGCCATCCGAACATTTTTCCACCAGATGCATCGGGTAGAAATAACGGATCGCGGCACTATTCAGTGTCTCTTTCAATGGTTCGATACGATTGTAGAAGATGCGGACTGCGTGCCAACAAGAGATCAAACCAATTTCAGGGCAAATATTCAAATTGTACAAGTCCTTTAACGGAGATAGGTTCAAGCGGAAGGTAAAACATGTTACAAAATGAAAGTGAAAATCATCCCCTCATCAAACGCATGAGGGTAAGTCCAACGGTTGTCAGCATTATTTTCTCTGATCTCGGAGAGTTCCAATCCAAGAGCCTCCCTCGTAACCTGCCTTACACCACAAAAATAGTGTTAAATACGCACTTAAACAATAGAAGGCGAAGGTAATTCAATAAATATTCAAAATATCAGACATTCACATCGCGTGAAAAGAATCAGAAAATATCCAAAATGAATCCGATTGATATCAAATCAATATCACCTCGGCTAGTTCGGCCGTGGTGTCCACTATCGCCGACGGATTGTAAGCGGCAAGTTCTTCCCTGCTTCGAAATCCCCACGAGACACCGATTGTACGCACCTGAGCGTTCGCTCCGGTCTGCATATCGACGTTGGAATCACCGACATAGACCGTTTCGGATTTTGAAATGTATGGAACTTCGGCAAGAATTTGATCCACAATGGCCGGATCCGGCTTGATGGGCTGTCCATCACGTTGCCCTAGAATCTTCACGAACTCATAGTCGCCGAAGAAGTGGTGGACAAGTTTCTCGGCCCCGTCCTGATACTTGTTGGACGCCACTGCGAGGCACACTCCCTTGCCCGTGATTGTTTTCAGCATTTCCATAATGCCGTCGTACGGTTTAGTGAAGTCACATTTATGGGCATCGTAGTATGGCAGAAAATATGACGCCATCTTCTGAACATTCTCCTCAGAGGCATATTCAGAAGGTACCGCGGCGCGGAAAAGATTATAGATTCCGCGCCCCACCATCTGGTAATAGGCGTCTATCGGATGTGTCGGGAAGCCACACTGTGCCAATGCATAGTTGGTGGCATTTCCCAAATCCTCAACGGTGTTCAACAACGTACCGTCAAGGTCGAAAATCGCCAGTTTTGTCATACCTTACTCCGCATTCTCGAATCCTGAATATTCACCCTTGTCTTCGTAAGGGACTCCTGTCTTCATCCACGCCGGCATCGGAGTTCCTTTAAGATAATGGTCAAAGAACTGTTGCAGTCTGACTGACAGATCCTTGCAGTTGCGTCTCTGGACTAGGTTGTGGGCCTCCTTGTTGTACTGGAGCAGCCAGGCCGGCTTGTCAAGCCTGCGAAGATCCGAGAAGAACTCGATGCCCTGGTACCACGGAACGGCTCCGTCGGCGTCGTTGTGCATGATCAGCACAGGAGTCTGGACCTTATCGACATGGAAGACAGGAGAGTTCTCGATGTAGAGGTCGAGCGCGCCCGGCTCCCACATGCTCTTTCCGATTCGGCTCTGGCCGTGCTCGTACTGCCCCGCGCGAGTGATGCCCGAGCCCCAGCGGATGCCACCGTAGGCTGACGTCATGTTGCCCACTGGGGCTCCGGAACCGGCCGCGGCAAACATGTTCGTACGTGTTATGAGCCAAGCGGTCTGGTAGCCGCCCCAGCTCTGGCCCTGAATGGCCATCCTGCTCTTGTCTGCGATCGGATAGGCTTCGCAAAGCGCCTCGGCGCCGGCGCAGATGCAGTTGTAGGCGCTCTCGCCCGGATGGCCGACCTTGTAGACAATGTCCGGGACAAACACGATGTAACCCCTTGAAGTATAGAATGGAATATTCACTATCGAGCGTGACGGAGCCGGAGTCCAGAATGAATAAAGGTTGTTGGCGTTCTTCTCGTAGAAGTAGATCATGACCGGAAGCTTTTCTCCCTCCTTGACTCCGTCCGGAACGAACACCAATCCCTTGAGAGGAGTGCCGTCATAGGCTTTCCAGCGGAAAAGCTCGGCACGGCCCCAACGATAGTCAGCCATCTGAGGGTTGATGGAAGAGACCTTTGTGGACGTCCTGAAATTGTCGTCCGTATAATAAAGGTCATAGCAATTGCGGAAATTTCCTTTCTGGAAGAATATCCTGCCAGAGTCTTTGGCTCCGGCTATGTATTTGAAACTTACCGTGTCAGTGAAATATTCAAGGGTCTTTGAAGGCTTGGCGAGGTTCACCTTGCCGAAACCGTTCTCCTGGCTTTCCTCGTTGAAGACGCTGAGATAGACAGTCTGCTTAGGGTCAAGCGGTTTAACTACTCCGCAGCGGCGTTCGTTAGGCTTCCTGGTGTCCGGCTTCGGATCCATAATCTTGAAGCGGTTGTGAGTATGACGGCCGACGCCACCTGTAAGGTTGACTGCTGACGAACCGTCAGGTGAGAACTTCCAGACATCGTAGCGGTCGATGATGAACAAAGCGGACTCGTCCTTGAGCCATTTCGGTGAGAACTCGTGAGCCGGAGCGGCGGTCGGATGGTCGTCCTCCTCATCGTAGAAAGGAACGCCAGTCTGAGCGGTAAGGTTGACCTTCTCGCCGGTCAGGGTGTTGTAGGTGAACCAGTTCATCTCATCGTTGTCGAACCAGACAAGGTGTTTTCCGCTCGGGGACATATCGAACCGTCCCACATTAAGTCCTTCAGCCACTTCCTTTCTTGATCCGTCCTTGACGTTCACGAGGGAGAAGTCGTAGCGATTGTTGTAGTCCCATACAGCTGTGCGGGCATATTTGGAATTGTCAGCCATAAGCACCCATTCCGAAAGACCTCCGTTCATATAGCGGATGTTGTCGAAATACGATGTGGTCAGCGGCACGATTCTGCCCGGCTCGGAGAGATCGATGGTGGCTGAATATGTCTTCTTCAGTTTCTTGTTGACATTGAGCCTCTGCTGCGGCGGGGTAAGGATGGCGTCCCAGTTCCAGATGTCCAGCTGTGCGGTCTCAAAGTCCACGATCGTGGTGTCCTTCGCTGGGCGGAT
>DCCQ01000003.1 GCA_002314195.1 Bacteroidales bacterium UBA1077
CGGATAGGCTCAAGCGCCTTCTCTATCTCTTGGTTCACCCTTTCCTTAATGTCTTTCTCCAAGGTCTCCACTGATGAATTGAGGCTCTCGATGCTTTTCTGGATGGCGGTGACGCTCCCGGCCACGGAATTGTACTGGTCGATGGTGGCGAATGTCGTCAACGCCCAGTCCCTTGTGCCGGAATCCTTCTCATCCACGTATGATTTCAGAGCGTCGATCCTGCCCTCAAGTTCGCTGTCCTTGTCTTTCAATGTGGTGATGGTCTGGTCAATCCTGCCGAGACGGCCTTCGAGGTCCGACTTGACGGACTCCAATTTGGAGAGAATCTCGGTTCCGGATGTGCCAAGTTCATCTTTCAGGGCCTTGATCTTTCCGTTAATCTCATCGATAGACTTTTTAAATTCTGAAGATGTCTTCTGAAGTGCCTCGATGTAACCTTTCAGTTCTTTGTCTGTCTGCTCAAGTTTCGGAATTGAGGCGTTGATTTGAGTAATTTGCTGGTTGATGGTCTTGATCTCAACGTTCTCAATCTGATCAAGCCTGCCATTGATGTTCCAGATGTCCCTCTTTAGGCCTTTATGGCAGCCTGCCAGAAGCAGGGTTAGGACAAGCAACGCACTTAATGAAAATACTTTTTTCATGCCGTTTGTCATTGGTTCCGTTCCCGTCCGGCTTCAACCAGGAAGTTTTTTCATGGATATACAAAAAGTGTGGAGCCGATTTCGTCTATCTCAAAGAAGGTTCTGGCAAAACCTAAAGCTAAATAGACTGAAACAATCCCCACACCTGTATCGTTGGGTGTAGAGTACACGCAAGCGGATACAGATGACGGTGCCGTCGTTCATCCTTAGCTTTATAGAAAACTGCCAGATTTTCTTTGAAGGATAGTGCGAAAACACTTTCATCAATATGTAATGTTCTGGAGATAAACTCCAAAACGTTGCAAAGGTAGGAATATTTTCGGATTTGACAGCACCTTTTGTGGAGATTGTCTCGGCAATGGTCGCGGGCGATGGTCACGTGGATTTCATGGCGCAAGCTTCCATGCCATTCTGGACACTTGTGCCTTTATCATTGACTTAGAGGCTCCCTTGGGTGACGAAAAGGGTTTATAATCTATTTCTTTTTGAACAATGACTTCAGATCCATTACGAAAAAATCCTCAAGAGATAAAGCCTGAGGGCCGACGATGAATGCCGCGGTGATCTTGTCCGCAAATTGTTCTTTGAACTTCTCAAAGCCCACGGTCTTGTCAATGCTTCCACTTTTCACTTCTATGGCGACAAGCGACTGTCCTTTTCTCAGGACATAATCACATTCTTGCCTTCTTTCATTTCTCCAATAAAACAACTCATAGTCATCGGTCATCGCCCTGTTGGCCAAATGCGCCCCGGCAGCGGACTCAACCTGACGTCCCCACTCTGACGGATCCACACGTGCCTCATCAAAAGAGAATGTCCCGAATCTATTGCGGAACGCATTGTTGAACACCTGCATTTTAGGTACAGACTGTTTCTCCTTTACCTTCGATGGGGAATAGTTCTGAAGAGGCTGTACAGTCATTGATTTGCTGAGTATATCAAGATAGTTTTTGATTGTCGGAACGGTACCACTGTTCATCGTTCCTTGCATCTTAGTAAGAGATAATTCCTTGGCGGATTCTGTGCAGGCGAGTTCAAATACTTGCCTTAGAAGAGCTGGATTACGAATCTCCTCTATCTCAAGAATATCTCTGGTCAGAATCGGAGATATAATCGAATCTTCCATAAGGTTACGCCACCTATCCTCATCTTGAATATCCGGTGCAAGTCCTGGAAATCCTCCAAAGTAAACATATTCATCCATCGAAAAACCAAATGCATCATGCATTTCCTGCCAATCCCAATAGCCCATTTTTATAGTTTCAAAACGACCCTCAAGGGATTCTTCAAGTCCTTTCTGCAACAGAAGGCGGGAAGAACCGAGCAAAATCACCTTCAAATTACGGTGACTTCTGGAATCCTCATCCCATTCCTTCTTCACCTGCTCACTCCAACCTTTGATTTTCTGGACTTCATCAATGATAAGAATATGTTCTTGCTCCGAATGAATATCCATCCGCATGCGCGCCTGCTGCCATTTGTTCGGAATCCACGAAGTGTCAAAGCGATTGACATTATCCGCAGCGAAAAAATCAAACGGAACCGAAGTCCCTTCCGTAAACTGTCCAACCAATGTGGATTTACCAACCTGACGTGGCCCCATTACTATCTGCATCCGACGCCGTGGCTCAGCCATTCGGGATTTAAGAATATTCAGATGTCGCCTTTGGTACATAGTGATTTTATAAATTGTGTTTTACAAATTTATAAAATATATTTTACAAAATCGCAAGTTTTAAGATAATTAATTGACTGCTAAGTATCTACCCCATAGCAACAACTACAGGAAACCTCCAAGACATTCAAGTGCTTCGATAGATGGTGCACCTCGACAAGCTCGGTGATCAAGTCAAACCTCTTGTTCAGCTACCGGATAGAGCCATAGGAACAGCGGACGAAAAGAGTAGGAGAGGCCATAACAGCAGCCGAGGTTATAACCGCAGCCCACAAAGAATTTCCCCTTGCCGCAATTTTTGTAACGTGAAAAATTCGGCAAGGGGAAATTCTTTGCGGGGTCAAACCCTATGACGAGCACTATTTGCTCAGCTCATCTGCGTGGGAGAGGAGATATTCTTCAGCCTCAACGTTCCAGAGGCCGCCCCGGGCCTTGCAGAGGCGGTCGAGTTCGGCATAGACTGGGTTGGTCCTGCCTTTCTCCTCGAAATCGGTGATGGCGACAAGCGGCATCTCCACGTGGGTGTAAATGAGCTTCTTGCCACCTTTGATCGACGGGAGGTTCAACGTGGTCTCAGGGACTACATTCAAGCCACCTATGTGGGTCACGAGACCGGCGGGGTCAAGGCCTTCGCCCATCATTTTGAGGGCTTCCTTCATGTCCTCGGTGTTGCCTCCGCTGGTGCCGACCACGTGGGTTGATGCGTAGTGGACATTGTAGAAGTTGAAAGGAGCCTTGAAATCGGAGCGTCCAGGACCAGAGAAGAAATTCAGGCAACCATCATGGCCGAGAATGTCGTCACCCTGTTCAACGACTGCGGGAACAGGGGCCATCACGATGACCTCATCGTAGCCTGTGCCACCGGAAATCTCCTTCAATGTCTCTACAGGGTTCTCCACCGCACCTGTGTTCACATAGCGCAGGTCAATTCCACGTGAGGCAGCGAACTCCTTGGTGTAGAGAGTCGCGGCACGGTCAAGGCGAGCCTGGTCGATGTCTGTCACGACAAACAAAGACGGTTTTCTGTCCTCTCGGCGGAGTACATAACCTATCATCGCAAGGCCCATAGGACCGACACCGGCCAGAAGAGCCATCTTGCCTCCGTCCTTGATTTCCATCTGGTGAACATACGAGCCGGGATGCGTGTGATAGCAGGCGTGCATCGCACCGATCACACAGGCAAGAGGCTCACTCAATGACGCTGGATAGAATCCAGGGCCATTGTAATGCAGAAGGCACCCCATCTCCATCACATCCGAAGGGATGATGATGTAAGTCGCGTCACCACCGGCGTAGCGATAGGAATATCCCGGGGCGGACAGCAGTCCGGCAGGGCCGTCCTCGTAGTTGAGGGCCGGCTGGATGGAGAACTTGTCACCCGGCTTGAACTGATCCTTCCATTTGGCGCCGACCTCTATGATCTCTCCGGCAAACTCATGGCCGATAATCGTGGGATTATCGGCGATGTCGCCCGGAACTCTCTTGTGGTCAGAACCTTGATGGGAAGACTTGTAGGAAGACATGCAAAGACTGTCGCTGACAACCTTAGCAAGGATTTCGTCATCCTTCATCTCGGGGAGCTCAAACTCCTCAAGACGAAGATCTTCCTTACCATATAATCTAACGGCTTTAGTAAGCATGGTCATCACCTTTTAAACACCCTTCCTCGCGCGGATGATCTGCTCGGCGGTGGTCTGGTTGCTCACAGGGACATAGTCCTTCAGAGGGACGATCTTCTCGTTGATGGCGTCCAGGAACCACGACGGCTGAGGGAAGAACGCCTCCTCAAGCTCGTGGCAAGGGGTGATCCAGTTGCGGGAGCCGAGCACCACAGGAGCGGCGTCGAGGTCGTCGAACGCCATCTCAGTGATGTTGGCGGCGATGTCATTGAGGTACGAGCCACGGGCGCAGCCGTCACCAGCGATGACGATGCGGCCGGTCTTCTTCACGGAAACAAGCACCTTCTCGTAGTTGAACGGCACGAGAGAGCGGGCATCGATGACCTCAGCCTCCATCCCATACTTCTCCTTCAGGATGTCAGCGGCCTCAAGAGCGCGGTACAAAGTGGCGCCGACGGTCAGGAATGTGATGTCCTTTCCGGCCCTCTTGACATCCGGCTCGCCAATCGGAATCTCATAATATTCCTCAGGCACACCACCTTCGTGGAACATCTCACCTTTGTCGTAAATCCTCTGACTTTCAAAGAATATAACAGGGTCGGTGCCCTGGAGCGCGGCGTTCATCAAACCCTTCGCATCATACGGAGTGACCGGGAAGCAAACCTTGAGTCCAGGAATATGGCAGCACAACGAGGTCCAGTCCTGCGAGTGCTGGGCACCGTACTTCGAACCTACGGACACACGAACCACAACCGGCATCTTCAGGATGTTGCCGGACATGGCCTGCCACTTAGGAAGCTGATTGAATATCTCGTCTCCGCAGCATCCGAGGAAGTCGCAGTACATAATCTCCGGGATCACACGGCCTCCGCACATGGCGTAGCCGATGGCGGTGCCGATAATCGCGGCCTCGGCGATCGGAGAGTTGAACAGGCGGTGATAAGGCAACGCCTCGGTCAGTCCCCTATAGACAGCGAAAGCCCCGCCCCACTCACGGTTTTCCTCACCGTAAGCCACCAGAGAGGCATCCTTGTAGAAACGGTCGGCGACAGCCTCGAATATTCCATCCCTGATGTTGTAGGTCTTCATCTTGCTGGCAGGCTTACCGTCCTTGTCGAGGTAGAACCTAGACTTGCCGGCAATCTGCTTCACGCGAGGATTCTCCTCCAGAGGCATATTCACGTCAGGTTTGGCGTCGCTGAGGGAGTCGATGCTCTGGTTGGAGAACATCATGTCGCCCAGAAGCTCGCTCTCCTTCACGAGATCCATTCTCGGAGAAAGATCGGTGTCAATCGCAAGCTTGTAGCAATCGAATATGTTGGCGTCCACTTCCTTGCGGATCATGTCAAGGGTAGCCTGATCAGCCACACCGGCCTCCTTCAATTTTTCGCCGAAAGCGAATATGCAGTCTTCCTTCTCCCAGGCCTCGATTTCCTCCTTTGTACGGTAAGAAGACTGGTCGCTCGGCGAGTGACCGCTGTAACGGTAGGTGACAACGTCCAGAAGCGCAGGACCTTTTTTTTCAAGCAGATAGGCCTTCTTGCGGTTGAAAGCGTCGATGACAGCGAGCGGATTGTAACCGTCCACCCTTTCCGCCTCCATGGCATCGGCCTTGAATCCGGCACCAAGGCGTGCAGGGAACACGTAACCCATCGTCTCGCCCTTTGTCTGGCCACCCATGGCATACTGGTTGTCCATCACATTGAAGAGGACTGGAAGTCCGCCCTTCATGTCGCCTTCCCAAAGAGTGTTGAACTGATCCATGGAGGCGAATGTCATGCCCTCAAGGACAGGTCCGCGGGCCATCGCGCCGTCACCGAGGTTGGCGACAACGATACCTTTCTTGCGGTTTACCTTCTTGTAGAGAGCGGCGCCCACGGCGATCGAGCCGGAACCACCCACGATGGCATTGTTCGGGTATATTCCGAAAGGAGTGAAGAACGTGTGCATCGATCCGCCAAGACCCTTGTTGAAACCGGTCGTGCGGGCGAAGATCTCGGCCATCGCTCCGTAGAGCAGAAAGCGGATTCCGAGTTCCTTGACATCCTTTCCTTCATAAGCCTTTTTGGCCACGTTCAGGGTGGCACCGCCCCAGAACTCTTCCATAACCTTCTTCAGTTCCTCATCCGGGAGAATTTGGATGGAACGCAGACCCTTGGCGAGAATCTCACCGTGAGAACGGTGCGAGCCGAAGATGAAGTCATCGGTGTCAAGGCAGTAGGCCATACCGACAGCAGCGGCCTCCTGACCGGCTGAAAGGTGGGCAGGCCCAGGGTTATTGTAAGCGACTCCGTTGTAACCACCCGTGGTCTTGACCAGATTGAGCATGGTCTCGAACTCGCGGATGTAAGACATGTCGCGGTAGATGCGGAGCAGATCCTCCTTTGTGAAATTGCCTTCTTTAAGCTCTTCCTTGACGGTCTTGCTGTACGTCATCACAGGAATCTTCGGAAGCTCAAGCTCGTGATCCTGAGGACGAAGGGTCTCGTTAGGATCGATGTATAGCGCTTTTGGCATATTAGTATAGTATTAATTGTTTATATTCCTTGGTAACAGTCACTTTACAACACTGTTATTTCAGTGCGAACGCTGTTTCTTTTATGATTTCTGAAACGGTCGGGTGCGGGAACACAACCTCCTTGAGTTGCTCAAGGGTCATCTCCGACTCGATGGCGATGCAGGCGCTGTGGATGATCTCGGAGCAAGGGTTGCCGAGCATGTGCACGCCAAGAACCTCGTGGTACTTTTTGCCGACGATGATCTTGCATATTCCCTCACCGCCCTCATTCTCAGCGACGAAGCGGCCGGCGTAGGCCATAGGGAGTTTGACGACTGAATATTCTTTCCCGGAAGCCTTGGCCTGTTCTTCGGTAAGCCCGACTCCGGCGACCTCAGGGTTGGTGTAGACGATTCCGGGGATGGCGTCATAGCGCATACGGTCTTCCTTTCCAAGAATATTGTTGACCGCGACCTCGCCCTCTCTGCTCGCGGTGTGGGCCAGCATCGAGAAGCCGGTGACGTCACCTGCGGCGTAGACTCCGGGTATATTCGTGCGCATCCTGCTGTCCACCTTGATTCCGCAAGGCTTTCCGCCACGGTTCAGGAGCATCTCCACACCGAGGTTCTCAAGGCCGAATCCGCTGATGTTGGCGCGGCGGCCCACAGACACGAGAATCTTGTCCCCGCTGACCCTCTGGGTGTTACCCTCCGGATCCTCATAGACAACGGTGTTGCCCTCGATTCCGGTGACCTTGCATTTGAGGCAGAAGTTCACGCCACGTTTCGCGTAAATCTTCTGGAGCATAGCGCTGATCTCATCGTCAAGAGGTCCGAGAATCTTAGGAAGCATCTCGACCACTGTCACTTTCGTACCAAGAGTGCTATAGAAAGCGGCAAATTCCATTCCGATGACACCGCCACCGATGACAACAAGTTCTGATGGACGCTCATTGAGCGCAAGAATCTCTCGGTTTGTAACGATCACGTCACCGGCCTCCCTAAGGCCTGGAAACGGAGGCACAGCGGCCTCTGAACCGGTGCAGATGAGGATGTTGCGAGCCACGTAAGTCTGGTCAGCGGCAGAGATCCTGATACCTTCCGCGTCACGACCTTGAATCATGGCCTCGGCGGCCACAACCTCTACATTGTTGGACTTCATCGCCAGCTTGACCCCGCCGACAAGTTTCTTCACGACCTTGTTCTTGCGGGCCACGATCTTGGAATAATCAAACGTAGGCTCCTTGACATAGACACCGTAGTGATCCCCGGTGAGGGCATAGTTATAGACCTTTGCACTGTAAAGAAGAGTCTTGGTCGGGATGCAACCCTCGTTGAGGCAGACTCCGCCAAGTGATTTCCTTTCAAAGAGGACAACCTTAAGGCCGGCGGCGCCGGCTCTTTCAGCGGCCACGTAACCACCTGGACCGCCACCTATTACCGCTAAATCGTACATATTCGTGAATATTTAAAATTCTATTTCAACATTTTCTATTTCTACTGCAACTTGCTTAAGGAAACGGGTGGCCTCTCCACCGTCAAGCGCCCTGTGGTCGTAGGTCAGGGACAGACCGAGATAAGGGACGAAAGCATAGACTCCGGCACCCAGGTCCTTAGGACGAGGGACAATCGTGCCGACTCCTATGATCGCGCTCTGAGGCACGTTGATGACAGGCGTGAACCACTCCACTCCGAAGCCTCCAAGGTTGGAGACAGTGAAAGAAGCACCTTCGGCCGAGAGCAGGTCCGGGTTGATCGAACCCTTCTTGCAGTCCTCGGCCACCTTCTTGAGAGCCTTGCTCAAGCCTATGATATTCAAGTCCTCGGCATGCTTGACGCAAGGCACCATCAGTCCGCGCTCGGTGTCCACAGCGCAGCCAAGGTTGACGACATTGAATATCCTCATGGTGTCCCCAAGACAGTGTGAGTTGACCTTCGGGAATTTCTTCAGAGCCTTGATGACAGCATAGCAGACGAAGTCGTTGATCGTGATGTTTGCATCGATCCTCCCTTCCTCAAGAGCTTTCTTCGCCTTCTTGCGGAGAGCCTGAATGCGACGTGCATCAGCTCCAAGCATGTGGGTGAGTTGGGCCGTGTTCTGGAGGGAGTTGTACATCGACTTGGCGATGAGCTTGCGCATGTTGGACATCTTCTCGACCTTGAACTCTTCACCTTCCCCGGCAAGATTCTCGGTGTGGGTTGGTTTCCAGACCTTGAGGTCGGAGCCCTTGACCATTCCTCCGATTCCGGAGCCAGCGGCTGGTGCCTGAAGACCTCCGTCGGCCATCATGGCCTTTGCGAGGCCGGACTTCGGAGTGCCCTGTGCGGCGATCACGTCCCGCTCGATTATTCGGCCATGAGGGCCTGTGCCGGCGATCTGTGCGGTGTCCACGCCTTTCTCGGAGGCGAGTCTGCGGGCCCTTGGTGAGACGGGAGCGTTGACGGTCGCTGAGCCTGTCGAAGCGACTGAGCCTGTGGTTAGACATGGCTCACCTGCCATCGAAGCGGCCAGCGCTGTGGGGGCGGTCACTTCGGCAGGCTCTGTGACCGATGATGCATCCGTGGCCGGAGAGGCAGAAGCGCCGGCCCCCGAAGGAGCATATTCAGAAAAAGATTCCCCGGGGTCGCCGATGACCATCACGTTGGTCAGGCAAGGAATCTCGTCGTTATCGTTGAAGAAGCAGGCCAGGACGGTGCCTTCCACCTTAGAGTCTTCGTCAAATGACGCTTTGTCGGTCTCATAGCTGAAAAGGACATCTCCGACGGCGACTTTGTCGCCCACTTTTTTCTTGAATTCAGTGACAATGCAGCTTTCTACGGATTGCCCTTGTTTGGGCATGATGATTACGTGTGCCATTAATTATTATGATTGTTAAATTTCACTGCCTTAAGTCGTTCACGGCTCATAAAGCGCAAGTGACTTCTTATATATACAAAGTTAAAATTTCTTCTTGACATAAAAAAGGATTATATTTGCGGTCTACAAACGATTTAGCATATTTCAAATTCAAAATATCAAATAGAAAATGCAGTCAACAGAAGATCTGAAAAAGATTGCCTCCCAAGTAAGGAGGGACATCATCAGGATGGTCGTCAAGGCCAACTCCGGACACCCGGGCGGATCCATGAGCAGCGCTGACTTCATGACAGCTCTGTACTTTAATGTCATGGATCAGAATCCTGCGACTTGGACACGCGCGGCGAAGGATCAGGACATGTTCATCCTCTCCGCCGGGCATCTGACTCCAATGTACTATTCAATTCTTTCCAGAGCAGGTTATTTCCCTACATCCGAACTAGGAACATTCCGCAAATTCGGCAGCCGCCTTCAGGGACATCCTTCAGTCAGGAAAGGCCTTCCGGGTGTGGCACAGGCAGCTGGTTCGCTCGGGCAGGGACTTTCAGTAGCCGCCGGAGCGGCTCTCGCCAAGAAAGCCGACAATGACCCTCACAACGTGTTCGTTCTCTGCGGAGACGGCGAGACGGAGGAAGGTCAGATCTGGGAGGCTGCGATGTTCGCAGCCCACCACAAGGCCGACAACCTGATCGCCATGACCGACTGGAACGGCCAGCAGATCGACGGCACTACAGAGGATGTGGCTGGTCTTGGAGACCTTGAGGCCAAATGGAAGGCTTTCGGATGGGAAGTCATCATCGCCGATGGTCATGATATGGACAAGATCCTGGAGGCGTTCGCACAGGCAAAGGCGGGAGCCGGAAACGGCAAACCTAAGATGATTCTGTTCAAGACAGAGATGGGACACGGGGTCGATTTCATGGCGGGCACTCACAAATGGCACGGCAGTGTGCCTTCAGAGGAGCAGTGCCAGAATGCCCTGAGCCAGCTGGAGGAAACATTGGGAGATTTTTAATTTACGACTATCATGAAGAAATATACCGACAGAGGAAAGAAGGACACCCGCAGTGGTTTTGGAGCCGGCCTTCTTGAAGCCGGAAAGGCTGACTCAAGGGTCGTGGCTTTGACCGCAGACCTTAAGGGCTCCCTCAAGATGGACGCTTTCGCGGCCGAGTTCCCGGAGAGATACTACGAATGCGGCATCGCCGAGTCCAACATGATAGGCGTGGCCTCAGGAATGGCTTTGGCCGGAAAGATTCCGTTCGCCGGATCGTTCGCGGAATTCGTCACAGGCCGTGTTTACGACCAGATCAGGATGGAAGTCTGCTACGGCAAGACCAACGTCAAGATCGCTTCGTCACACGCCGGAATCACACTCGGGGAGGATGGCGCCACACACCAGACAATGGAGGACATCGCTCTCATGCGCGCCCTTCCTGACATGGTTGTCCTGAATCCTTGCGATTGGACACAGACAAAGAACGCCACCATAGCGGCAGCCAAATATGACGGTCCTGTCTATCTGCGTTTCGGAAGACCGAAAGTTGCAGACTTCACCTCTGACGAGCCGTTCGAGATCGGAAAGGCCTACATTCTGAACGAAGGCAAGGATGTCACGATCTTCGCCACAGGACACATGGTTTGGGAGGCTCTTCAGGCAGCCGAGACACTTGAGGCGGAGGGCATCTGCGCCGAGGTCATCGACATCGCCACCATCAAGCCGCTTGACACCAAGACAGTCATCGCTTCAGCCATCAAGACAGGAGCCGTCGTTGTCGCCGAGGAACACAACATGGCCGGCGGCCTTGGCGAACTGATCGCCGGAGTTCTCGCCGCCACCTCCCCTAAGCCGATTGAATATGTCAACGGACGTGACGAGTTCGGCCAGAGCGGAACGCCGTCCGAGCTTCTCGCCGCTTACGGAATTGACGCTCCACACATCGTGGAGGCAGCCAGAAAGGTTCTGGAAAGGAAGTAGGCAGACGCTTCGGCAGGGAAAGCCGATAAAAAACAGAAATTTTCATAAAAAACAGAAAAAAGTTAGGAGACATTTATGTTTCTTAACTTTTTTTCTGTTTACTATACATATATTGCAGGCCGTGAACATGCGGACCAGAAGAATATGATGGCGGCCATCCGGACGCTGCCATATTCCCAAAACATCCGCTGAATAATACAACAAACTATGAAACTCAAAGAACTTTGTGTGGACGAGAGGCCACGGGAAAAGATGCTGTCCAAAGGAGCGGGAGCGATGAGCAACGCCGAACTGCTCGCCATTCTGATCGGGTCGGGAACCCAAAAGGAAAATGTGATCGAGGTCGCCAACAGGTTGTTGGCCGAAGGTGAAGGTAAACTGTCAGCGATAGCTGGGATGGATGCGACAAGGATGAAAGAGATCGGTGGCATCGGCAGTGTCAGGTACACGGCCATAGCCGCCGCCTTCGAACTAGGGAAAAGATGCTGCCTTGAGGATCCCGGTATAGAAAAGGTTCCCCTGACCAATGCCGAAATCGTGTTCAGAATGATGCGTCCACGCCTCAAAGGTCTGGACCACGAGGAATTCTGGATCATCCTTCTGAACAGAGCCAACTACATCATTCACAAGGAGATGATAAGTCTGGGAGGGCTTTCTTCCACTGTGGTCGATCCAAAACTTGTGGTAAGGATGGCGCTGGACAAGCGTGCCAGCGGCATGATCATGGTGCACAATCACCCGTCCGGCAACCCAAGGCCGGGGCAAAGCGACCTGACGGGGACAGAACGCATGAAAAAAGCCGCGAACACCTTCGACATCGCTCTGCTTGATCACATCATCATCTGCGACGACTGTTACTTCAGTTTCGCCGATGACAGGGTGACAATGGCGGCACTGGTGTGAAGAAAAAATTTGCTGGTCTGAAAATAAATCCCTACTTTTGGTTTTCGAAAATCAATTTCGAGAAACCAATGAAAGTCATCAATCTTGGCGAGACCGATTCGGTCCTCAACAACATCGTTGCGCAGATGCGTGACAAAACCGTTCAGAAAGACAGCCTCCGTTTCCGTTACAACCTTGAAAGGTTGGGGCATATCTTTGCCTACGAGATCAGCAAGGTGTTGGATTACAGCCCGAAGGATGTCATCACTCCGCTTGCCACGGCAAAAGTGCGTACCTGCGACGCGAAGATTGTGGTTTCCACCATTCTGCGCGCCGGTCTGCCTCTTCACAAAGGTGTCCTTGACGTTTTCGATAACGCCGAGAACGCTTTCATCGCGGCTTTCAGGAAATATGACAAGGGAGACGAGTTCCACATCAACGTGGAGTACTGCACCTGTCCTGACCTGACGGGAAAGACACTCATCATCGCCGACACCATGCTCGCGACAGGCTCGTCAATAGAGATCGGCTACCGCAAACTTATTCAGGAGGGCGGAGAGCCAGCCCACACACACTTCGTCTGCCCTATCGCCAGCATCTACGCCATCGAGTTCCTCCAGAAGCACCTTCCGGAGAACACTACACTTTGGACCGCCGCTGTTGACGAAGAGCTGACCAGCCACTCATACATCGTCCCCGGACTGGGAGACGCCGGTGACCTGGCCTTCGGAGCGAAGTTGTGATTATTGGCAGACCAATAATCACAACTTGACCTTCACCCCCAGTCCCTTCTGGTAATTCGGGCTTGCCTTCTAAGTCCAGCGCTTCGACAAGCTCAGCGGCCGATGGGGCATACTCAGTTATAATTCCTTGCGGAGACGTGCCTTAGGGATGTCGAGCTGGTCACGGTACTTGGCTATCGTGCGGCGCGCCACCTTATAGCCACGCTTGTTCATCTCGGCCACCAATTGATCGTCAGTCAACGGCTTACGCTTATTTTCCGCATCCACGCACTCCCGCAAAGCCTTCTTCAGTTCACGAGTGGAAACCTCCTCGCCTTCCTGATTCTCAAGCCCCTCGGAAAAGAAATATTTCAACGGATAAATCCCGAAATGCGTCTCGATGTACTTACTGTTCACAACCCTGGAAATCGTCGAGATGTCAAAACCTGTCCTTTCGGCGATATCCTTAAGAACCATAGGTTTGAGATGCGACTCATCCCCGTCCATAAAATAATCATGCTGATAGTCGATGATGGCCTTCATCGTGCTCTCCAGAGTATTATAGCGCTGCTTCAAAGCCTCCACAAACCACTTTGCCGAATCCAGTTTCTGTTTCACGAACGTCGCGGCCTCTTTCTTCTGCCTGTCAGAAGACCCTTGCGCCTCTGCAAGCAGTTCGGCGTACTTGCGGTTCACACGAATCTCAGGAATATTGAAACGTGGCATTGACAATTTCAGTTCTCCGTTCACGATGTCCAGGACGAAATCAGGCACTATCTGCTGAGCCTGATCATTGTACGAATCATCAATCTGACCGCCCGGGGCCGGGTTCAGTTTGACAATCTTTGCCATGACAGACTTCATCTCTTCCTCGCTCAATCCGAGTTTGGTTATGATCTTCTGAAAATGTCTGTTGGAGAATTCAGCGAAATAATCCGTGAGGATACTCTCAGCCGTCCGCACAACCTTTGTCTGCGGCTGAGCCCTCAACTGTAAAAGCAGGCACTCACGCAAATCTCTGGCTCCTACCCCCGCCGGTTCAAACTCCTGGATCACCTTCAGCATACTCAGAACCTCTTCCGGGGTGGACTCAATGTTCGCCCTGAAAGCAAGGTCATCCACGATGCTGTCGATGTCCCTGCGAAGGTAGCCATCGCTGTCCAGACTGCCGATGATGAAAGCGGCCACATCGTGGTCGTGTTTCGACAGGTTCCGGTAGCCGAGCTGCTCCATCAGACTCTGCGTGAAACTCTCCTTGACAGAGAACGTGTTGTACTGAGGACGTTCGTCCTTCCCGTAATTGTTCACATGAAGTTTGTAGGCAGGGATAGGGTCGTTCTCGTCGATCTCGTCTATTGATATGTCTTTAGGCTCATCGTTGTCATCATTCTTTTCCGGAGCGGGAGAGTCGTCCAGCACCGGATTGTCCTCCAGTTCAGCCTTGACTTTCTGCTCCAGTTCCTGGATCGGCAACTCAATGAGTTTGATCGTCTGAATCTGAAGCGGTGAAAGTTTCTGAGTCTGTTTGAGTTCTAGTCCTTGCTTGAGCATAAATTATTCCTGATTAACGGTCTCTACAGTGTAGGAATTGAACCGGTCAACCACTGGGTAGCCGATTGTTTCCCTGACGATGAAGGCCGCCGGGAAAGCCCCTTTGACCTGCAGCAGCAACTGCATGGCCTCAGACTTGGTGCGGAAATCACCGACAGTGACCCGAAAGAACGGGTTGGAATATGTCCGATAAGCCGAGACTCCGGGAAACATTCCCTTGAAGCGAGCCAAAGCCACCTCGGAATCATTTCTCGAAGTCTGCTTGTTGTCATTGAATATTCTCACTCGGAATCCCGTCGAGGTTCTGGAAGAGTTGGATGCGACATAGTTCTTGAACGCGTCAATGATTCGCTGCGATTGATGGACGCTCACCTTCGAGCTTTCCCCATAATGTCCTGAAAGAAGGCTGAATATGTCCTTCCCGGCCAAGGTCGAGTCCAGCGATGCACTCTGTCTGTAGATGACAGAGTCCCGTCCCGCTTCCCTGTCCTGGGAAAAAGCCAGGCCTACGGTTGAAACGAAAAAAAGAACAGCCGCAATTAATCTATGAGTCAGGATATTCATAACTACTCTGCCATTTTATTAAGATCAATATTCTTGAATTTCAAAGTGGCGCCCGCCCCGCTCTTGAGTTTGACGGTCGCCGTCACATCCGTTGTGAACCCTTCCAGACTTCCATTCTTTACAATCTGCATCAGTTTCATGAGACTCACGCCATCGCTCAGGGTCGCGGTGCAAGGCAGATCATACACTTTTGAACATTTCTTGTCCACGCTGATAGTGTCCGCAGTGTAACTTGCGAAATCCTCCCCGTTGTACTTCACGATGCCGCTCACGTCCATCACCTTGAACGCGAACGTGGGGTTGTCGATTCCCACGGCAAGCACAGCGTCAATCGAGCGCAGGCCTTTCAATGAATATGACTCCAGGCCACACGAGGTCACCTTTATGTCCTTGACCTTTCTCAATCCGGAGCACCCGGAAAGGATGGCGCATGCCAACAAAGCCACAAAAACGCCGAATATTGTTTTCTTTAATGTCCTCATTTCATCTACACTGTTACCACAAAGATAGAAAAAAATCCATAATAAGCATTAATGGACAATTTGACGAACACCACCAAGCCATATTCAAGGATTATTATCTATCTTTGCAAAAGACTGTTATATGGTAAGAATGAGCAAAAAGATTTACATAGAGACTTACGGTTGCCAGATGAATGTAGGCGACTCTGAGGTGATTTTCTCGATCCTCGGGAAAGAAGGTTATGAACGCACCGAGTCAATGGACGACGCGGATGTGATCCTCGCCAACACCTGCTCCGTCCGGGACAACGCCGAGCAAAGGGTCTGGGGACGTATCGAAGTGTTCCACAAACAAAAGGAAAAGAGACCTGGTGTGGTCGTGGGGATTGTCGGATGCATGGCCGAAAGGCTGAAGGACAAGCTTCTGGACACGCACAAGGTAGATCTTGTGGCAGGTCCGGACTCCTACAGGACACTTCCGGCGCTGTTGCGCGACATCGCTCCGGATAAGCCGCAGATCAACGTGATGCTGTCCCACGAGGAGACCTACGCAGACATCGTCCCTGTCAGGACCGACAGGAACGGAGTCTCGGCGTTCATCTCGATCATGAGGGGATGCAACAATGTCTGCTCTTACTGTGTCGTGCCCTACACAAGGGGCGCGGAAAGGAGCAGAGATCCGCAGACCATTGTGAATGAAGCGCGTGATATTTTCACCAAAGGGTACAAGGAAGTCACCCTGCTGGGACAGAACGTGGATTCCTACAATTGGAAACCGGCCGAGGGGAAAGGCTGTGACTTTCCCGAACTGTTGGAGATGGTCGCGCGGATCAGCCCTGACCTGAGGGTACGTTTCGCCACCAACCATCCCAAGGACATCAGCGATGAGCTGATAGAGACAATGGCGAGGTACGACAACATCTGCAATCATATTCATCTGCCGGTCCAGTCGGGCAGCGACAGGCTTCTGGAGAAGATGAGAAGGCGCTACACGGCCGGGTGGTACCTTGAGCGCGTGGCGAAGATCCGTGAGGTCCTGCCGGACTGCGGAATCACCACGGATGTGATCGCAGGGTTCTGCTCGGAGACCGAGGAGGATCATCAGCAGACACTTGAATTGTTCCGCAAGGTAGGGTTCGACTATGCCTACATGTTCTACTATTCAGAAAGGCCCGGGACCCTCGCCGCAAGGCACTATCCGGATGACGTTCCGCTCGATGTCAAGACCAGAAGGCTGAACGAGATCATCGCTCTGCAAAGCGAACTGAGTCTGAAGAGCAACCAGAATGACATCGGTAAGACTTTCAGGGTTCTCGTGGAAGGGCCGTCCAAGAAGAATCCGGAAGAGTTGTGCGGCCGCTCAGGAAGCGACAAGATGTGCGTGTTCCCGGGCGGTGGACACAAAGCCGGAGATTATGTGGATGTCAAGGTGCTTTCCTGCACATCCGCCACACTTATCGGAGAGTTAGCCTAACTAAATATGTTACAGTGGATTCTGACAGGGTTTTATGTTCTTCTGATTCTCAGTGTCTTCACGGTCATTCTGATTGACAAGGGTGATTCTGGGAGGAAGTTCGCATGGCTGCTGATCATAGCGGTGCTTCCCGTCGTAGGTCTTGTGCTTTACTTGATGTTCGGTATCAACTACCGGCATCACTGGATTTTCAACCGAAGGCACCAACGGTACAGGGACATCTTCGATGCAGGTACGACCCCGGAACTGAGCAGAATCCTTTTCGGGCATCTCAACGAGGAGAAGATCCGTGAGGAATTCCGTCCGCTGGCCAGACTTTTGGGCGCAGAGCATTACCCTTCCGTCACGTCAGGCAATGACATCGAAATCATCACGAGCGGACAGAGGAAGTTCGACCTGCTCCGAGAGGACATTCTTGCTGCCAGAGAGTCGATCCACATTGAATATTTCCACTTCGGCAACGACAAGGGAAGCAAGGCCATAAAAAGGCTTCTGATGCAGAAAGCGAGGGAGGGTGCAAAGGTACGTTTCCTATACGAGAACATCGCCAATTTCCCTATCGCTTCAGCTTACTACAACGACATGAAGAAAGCTGGTGTCGATGTCGTCAAATTCACAAACCCGAGAATGCACCTGCTGGATCTTGCCACGAAACTCAACTACCGCAACCACAGGAAGATAGTGGTGATTGACGGGAAAATCGGATACACGGGCGGAATGAACATCAACGACCATTACTTCCGTCAGTGGAGAGACACGCACATGCGTATCACCGGTGATGCCGTAGCGGTGCTTCAGTACACGTTTCTGGACTCTTGGCTGACTGGTGGAGGGACTATTGACAAGCCGATGATCGATTTCTATCCGATGGCGAAAAATCAGGTCACAGACGATTCCACTTCGGTCACTTCGGCAAACTCTGTGACCGTGCGGCAACAGGCGAAGGTCATGGACAACATCGCTTCTGCAAGCCCGGCGATCGGGGAAGAGGGTATCGACTTTCATGCCACTCATCCGACCTTGAAGAACAAACTGGTCCAGATTGTTCCTGACGAGCCGGACCTGCCGCTGCCGATACTGCAACTGAGTTATGAATGGACACTCCAGCACGCCAAAAAGTATATCTACCTCCAGACTCCGTACTTTGTTCCGACCGAACCTGTCATGGACGCCCTCAAGACAGCCGCGCTTTGCGGCGTGGATGTACGTCTGATGCTTCCTGAGGTTGCCGACAACATTCTGATGCGTCCGGCCAACAGAGCCTACTACGAAGAGGCCCTGCAGGCAGGAGTAAGAATATTCCTGCGCCAGGGCGAGTTCATCCATGCCAAGACCTTCGTCTGCGACGACTACCTCTCAAGCATCGGTTCGGCCAACCTGGACTTCCGAAGCTTCGCCATCAACTACGAAGTCAACTCCTACATCTACGATGAGGAGGCCGCTCTTATGAACAAAAACATATTCATGCATGACATCAGGCAATGCCGAGAGCTGACCCTGGAGGAATGGAGCCGGCGACCGTGGTACTCTCGCCTTCTTGAAAGTCTGATGCGCCTTTTCGCACCGCTGCTATAACAGCCTCCTTTTTTAGAAGTTGTTTTGATTTG
>DCCQ01000004.1 GCA_002314195.1 Bacteroidales bacterium UBA1077
TTGTGGCGGATCGTCATCTTCCGGACTCCTTCGGGAACATAGACCCAGATCTCGCCGACCTCTTGTTTGACACCCACGACTCCCATCACCCCGACATCGAAATCGAAGCCGGAGTCAGGAATCACCACCTTGATCAGGGCCGCCTTGCGGTTGTTCTGGTCAAGCATCGGGTAGTTGCTTCTCGCGTCCAGATCCCATTCCAACTTCTTGAATGACTGGACATAAAAATCGGACGAGTCTCTCTGCGCCAGAGCGGAACCTGCGGCGAGGACAAGAAGTATGAATATGACAGCGAACCTTTTCATCTCCTAAAAGTTATAAGGTCCGATCACCCCGAAGTCCTTGTCCGGCTCATCCTGCCAGGTCCGGACGTGGATGACAGGCCTTTGATAGTCCCGAAGGTCCACGAGGATGAACAGATAGCCCGAGTCCGAATACGTCGTGGAGAAATATTCCTGCCTGATCTTTATGCCGAACAGCTGCTCTCCCTTGCCGAGTTTCATCACCTCGCAGTCAGAGAATTGCAGGTTGATATATTCCTGACTGGCGAAGACCCTGCCGAGGTTCTTGATGTAGTTCGCCTTGTTCTGGCGGGTCAGGGTGACGTAGCGGTTGCCACTGTACTCGTTCGGTCCTTTGACATTCCGCAGCACCCGCCCGGTGATGATCAGGGCGTCATCATCGAAGATGGAACTGATGTAGTCCAGGCGCTTTAGGGCGTACGCCGTCTTGTAATTCTCCAGGAAACTGATGAGGATAATCCTTGCCTCTTCGGTCCATCCTGTCTGGCCTACAATGCTTTGTACAGTTTCTTTCCCGAGAGAGAACGAAAGGTCGCAGATCTTTTTGTCCCCGTTGAAAGTGAACACGATGTTCTCCACGAACTGCCTTTGGTTGCCCTTGAATGAGAACACCATCGGGACGCTTCTCGCATAGACCTCGTCTCCGAGTCCGTAGAAATTCAACTCTCCGAAGTTGAGCACCCGGGCGTTGCCGTAGCGGATGAGGCGGTTGAATATCTCATGGCCGTCCGGGGTGAAATATTCAGAGACATCCGCTCCGTCTGTGATGCCTTTGCATACCTTGGAGACAATGTCTTCATATTCAGATGAAAAGACAACGGGTGTGAGGCCTCCGCGTGTGGAATCGGGCTCCCTCTGGAACTCCTCTCTTGCCACAACGTCCAGCACTTTCCTTTTGACGGCGGAGAAATCGATTTTCCGCGCGGAGGACGCTGTTTCAGTGGTTCCGTCCGGATCGAGGTGAGTCTTTGCAGGCAGCATTTCGCCGTCGGTGCCTTTTGCCTGAGGAGCCAGAGCCTTCTCGACGAGATTCACCTCCCTGAACAAATGTTGGAGATGTGCCGGAGTGATCTCGTACTTGATTCGGTATAGATCGATCTTGGAGCCTGGCCTGACCTCCACGAACCCCTTTCCGTCCTTGGCAGACAGTACCTTGCTCCAAGTCTTTCCGTCAAAGAATTTATAGTCAATGTTTTTGACAGGCTTGCCGTCAAAAGTGAACGTCAGTTCCACGATGCCCTTGTCGTAGATGTCCTGCCTGTCGAACTCCACGTTCAGTCCTTTCAGGATCGCCTCGCGCCTGCTCTTGGCCTGGGCGATCGCGGTGACATCAGGGGAAGGGAGACTCCGCATCAGGGTCTCCGCCCAGGAATAGTAGCGCAGCGCGACATCCATCTGGCATTTCCGGTCGGCGGTGGACGCTATCTGGAGCATCTCCTTGACCTTTCTCCTTCTGCCGTCGAAGATCCGCTCCACGTCGCTTCTCTGAATATACCTTGTGACAGTCGTGGTCTTTCCTGTCGTGGAGATCATCCCGCATTCTCTTTTGATGTCATTGAGGTAGGTGAGCATCAGGGCTTTCTTCGTTTCAGGTGACGGTGCAGGCAGCTCTACAGTCATGGACAGTTTCTCTGCTATTCCGTCAAGCGCCACGCTGTCAGCCGCGTCGGCATCATCGGCCTCGCCCTCGGCGTAGATGTAAGAATTGCCTTTCCTTATGCTCCCGGGGCTTTGCGCGCACGTAAGGTTCCAGCAGTAAAGAAGTGTCACGATTATGATGATAACCTTTTTCATCCCGTCAATCTTTGTAGGAGGAATATGTGGATTCAAATCTGGCCCTCTGATCTTTTTCCATCGGTCCGTCAACACTTTTTAGAGCATTTTTGATCTCCTCGGCCATCAGTTCGGCATCCCCGGCCGACGCGCTGTCCGACCGGCAGTACCTCCGCAGTTCCTCGTACCTTCCAAGTATGTCGTCCCATTGCCTCCGGCGGTCTCTCTCAATCTTTGAATATGTCTCCAGAAGCATCTCCGGCGATGTCCCGGAATCCGTGTCCGTTTCTCCGAGCCGGTTTCCGTCTTTGTCAAAATAGCAGCAGAGGCTTCCGGTGAAAGCCACGCCGACATCGTCCGTGAGAAAGTAGATGTTGTCGTAGGTGACCGGCATTATCACCCGGCCGGAAGTGTCCGTCAGTCCATATTCCCCGTCCAGTGAGACAATCATGGTCCCGTTGAGACAATCGGTTTCCGTGTCGTAGACCTGACTGACCGCACCCGTCTCCGGACGGGTGGAGCAAGATGTGACGACTATGGCCGTTGAAAGGAATATGCCCTGGATATTCATAATATTCATTAAGTGAACAAATTTACCAATATTTTTGTTAAAATGCTTGCGGAAAAGGCTATATTTGAGTTTCATTTGCTTTGCCATGGAGGAAACATCTGCTTTTTTCGGCTCTTGCGAGGAACTATCCCGCGGCTCATCCCGGACCGTTCAGAAGGTCTATGAGTCGGACGGGGGCTTTTCTGTCATCAGCCGGATGACCCTTGACGGCAAATTGGTGGCACTGAAATCCTTGAAGCCTGAATATGTCGGGAATCCATTTTATGAGGGGTTGCTCCGCAAGGAGTATGAGATCAGCCACACTCTGGACCATCCGAACATCTGCCCGGTTCTGGATTTCATGAATATCCCCGGTCTTGGCAACTGCATCGTGATGCAATGGATTGACGGCGAGAGTCTTGCCGACCTGTTGCCGAACCTTTCCCACAGATCACCGAGCGGCCGGTCAACTCTGCGAAAAATCATCTTTGAGCTTTGCGACGCCCTTGAGTACCTGCACCGCCACCAGATCATCCACCGAGACTTGAAGCCAGGCAACATCATGATCACCAGAAACGGCCGGAATGTCAAACTGATAGATTTCGGTCTTGCGGACGCCGACTGGTACGCCACTTTCAAGAACCCGGCCGGGACGAAAGACTTCATCTCACCGGAACAGATGGCAGGGGAGAGTGTGGACTGCCGCACGGACATATATTCATTGGGCAAGATAATGCAGGCTATGGGAATATATTCACGGATAGCCTCTGTCTGTGCCGTCGAGGACCGTGACAAGCGCTACGGGGCGGTCTCGGAGGTTCGTTCCGCCATTTTGAGAGAGAATAGACGGAAGCATTGGTTTTGGATCTTTCTTATCGCTTCGTGGTTGTGTGTGATCCTGTCATTCAGTATGCTGCTTCCTGACATCCGGGCTTGGAGAGAACGCCGTGCCGTGTATTCCGTATTTGAGCGAATCAGTTCGGAGATCAAGGAAACAGGCTATTGATCGATCCCTTCGCTGATGACATCGACCCTGTTCAGACCTTCCTGTGTTCCGGCGATGTAGGAGAGGGTATATTCACCGTTCCTAAGGATTCTTGGAATGTACAGCGGGTAGCCGATCATAAACGACTCGGTCTTAAATTTGTCTCCTTCAAGCAGTTTCGAGTTTTCGGATTTGATGACCGTGTAGTCTCCGTTCCCGTCGTGCCGGAGCGTGACAAGCCGGTTCGGCGCCCATCCGATGAGCACCTCAGCCCCTTTTTTCAGATCGTGTGAGCAGATCTTCTTCACCGAGAAAAAATTGGACACGTAGTGTCCGTCATTTATGATGCTCTGCCGGAACGCGCTGAAGTCCCGTTTCCCGATGTATCTGGACAGCACATTGAGTGTCGAGATTCTCGGTGTCGGTCTCAGTGTCACATATCCCCACAGCCTTTTCAGGGTTGAGGCGGAGATCAGTTCGCCCGACTCGTGCTCGACCACAACTGACAGCGCCTCGAAGTCGGCGGACGTCGAAAGCCTTCTTCCGTAGCGTTTCTCGACCTCCGCCAGCAAATAATTCAATTCCGGTATTATCTTGGCCATCTATGCATTTGTTTTGACACGCAAAGATATTCATTTAGTCCGTTTCGTTCAAGTTCATTCCGGTTCATTTTGGTTCATTGTGCATGTTCCCTTAAAAACTGACGGATAGTCTTTCTAATGCCCGCCAAATCAGTTATATTTGCATGCTATGTCAATCTCACGAGTGTTTTTGGTTTTCATGTCGCTCTGTGTCGGGATCGTCTCATGTGTGAAAGACCCCGATTCATCGTTCCATTCCGCTCCTGAGATTCTGAGCACCACATTTAGCGTTGAAGGGACGGATGCCATACTCCGCTGCAAAGTGTCGAGGGCTGACAACATCAAGGGCTGCGGTTTCTATTTCGGCAACAGCGAGAACGCAATGGAGCGTCTTGATGTGGATCATCTTTCGGGTAATGAGTTTTCGACGACAATTTCTGGTTTGGCCTGTGGCGAGTACTTTTGCCGCTCGTTTGTCTCCGGCGGAGACGATGACCGGTTGTCGGGCATCCAACGATTCGAGATAGAGCAGCGGATGCCTGTCCTTACCCTCAACTCATTGACCATCAAAAACGGTACGGCTCTGGTCTTTGATTATTCCGTTGAGGATGTTTTCAGCGGTGAGATGATGGTCTGTGGATTGTGCTGGAGTCTTTCTCCGTCCCCGACTTTCGATCTGGCGACCAAAACCATAGATGGCTCAGACTATGGGGACCGGACGGTGACAGTCGAAGGACTGACGATCGGCCAGACCTACTATTTCCGAGCCTATGCAGTCAATGCGAAGGGTACAGCCTACAGTCAGGAAATGGAGGTGGTGATTCCGATGCCGTTCGAGGATAAGGTGTTGGCTGATTGGATGATTGCCAATTGGGACAAGGACTCCGATGGCCTGATCAGCTTTGAGGAAGCCGCCCTCGTGACCAAGATTGACATTCGTTCGGACGATGTCAAGTCGCTTAAAGGGCTGGAATATCTTCCGAATCTGGACACCGTTTGGTGCCGCGGGCTGTCGTGTGGTCCGGAAGGCGGAAGCGGTGCACTTGCATCTGTCGATCTTGGCGCGAATCATCACGTCACTTGTCTGGACCTGTCCAACAACCACATTGAATCTTTGATTCTGTCAGGCGAGTCCCGCCTTTCGTCTCTGGTTCTCTCCGGCAATGTGGAATTGAAGACAGAAGTCCTGACCTACAGTCTGGCTTCCTTGCGGGATCTCCGTTCGCTTGACGTCGCCGGTTGCCGGAATCTGGCCCCGGATCTGTCTCTTTTCCCGTCGCTTGAGGAGTTCAGCTATGATTCCCGCTCCGGAATAAAGGACAATGAGAAATTGTTCCGCCAGAAAAGCGACCTCCGGCGGCTCTACGCCGGGGATGCCCTGGAGGATGGGGACAAGATCTACCTGCTCGCTGATCTGGTGGTCCTTGATTGCGCCGGAAGCCCTGTGCATTCTCTGAATCTGCGTTACAATGTCAAGTTGAGATCCCTTAACATTGACGGTTGCGATGAAATCTCGTTTCTGGATCTGAACACAAATCCTGAACTCTCTGAACTTCATTGTCTCAGTGAGGGTCTTAAGCGTCTTGAACTGCTTGAAGGACGTCAGATTGATGGCATCAATGTCAACCTCGGCCAGCATAGGTATGTCCATGAATCAGTGGAAATTGTCTATACGCCCCGCATTGAGGACAAGGTGTTCGCGCGGTTCATCCTCGACAACTACGACTTCAACTATGACTCCTTTGTGTCCTTGGCGGAGGCTGCGGAAGTCGAGTCAATGAATATCCCTGCGGAGGAATATTCCGGAATAGAATCGCTCTATGGTATCGGTATGTTCACAGCCCTCAAGAATCTGGATGTCTCGGGCCAGACCCTGTTGACGGAACTTGACCTTTCCAAGAATGTCGCCTTGACGCTCTTGATCTGCGACAACACTTCCCTGAAAGCCCTCGATCTCCGTAATTGCCCTGCCCTCGTGTCGCTCTATGCCCAGAACACATCCTTGGAGTCGCTTGACCTTACCCGCAGCCCGGCCCTGAAAGAAGCATACCTGTCCGGCTCTCCGATCAAGACCCTCTACATCACAGCAGCCCAGAAGGCGACCCTCAATCTGACCTGCGACCCAGGCGCCGAAATTATTGTCGTTGAGTAAAAAGAAATGCCTGGCGAAAGGTCTTTCACATATCCTCCAATGACAGGCATCCGACAGTAATGTCTGTGTTGCCGAATGCGCAGTGGCTCATATCTGTCACTTTTGCCATTATTAGCTCCTGAGAGTATTTTTTCTTGTTCCGTTTCACTTCGTATGCTTGTACTTTCCCGTCAAGTCTTACGGTGACGATGTCGATCTCATTGTCAGAATTGTCCGTGTTCCCTTTGCGAGGATGCCACCAAGCTCCGATTTCAGCGTATTGTTGCGATTCCATCATCCTTTGCCGGAACCATCTTTCCAAAATACGTCCTGAATATGTCTGATACTCGTTCTTGATTAGTTCTGACAATGCGGAATAGTTCTTGATTTCTATCAAAGAACGGTATTTATAGAAGTACCTGAACCAGAAACGAAGAAAAATATCATTGATTTCGTATCTGACTGTTTTGGAAGTATTGTTGGCTCTGATTGGCCTCTTTTTCTTGATCAGTCCATATTCTTCCTCCAGAATTTTCATTTGTCCGCCCAGACTTTTTTCTCCAAGCATTCCTTCTATTTGGGGAAGTGTGACATCGCCGGCCGCGATAAGTCCAAGAATCGAAAAGTACGTGGCATATTGTTTCCCGAACTCTTGAATCAGCATATTCCTGCCCTCATCGAAAAACTGAGAATCCGGTCTTGTCATATAATCGACCATTCTTTCCATGTCAGTGCAGTCATTATCCATCAACAACTCTACATATTTTGGAACCCCTCCGGTAAAACAATACAGCGCAAGCAGGTCATCCTTGTTGTAATTCTTCTTGTGGTCCGACATTATTTCTTTCAAGACATCAGTCCTGAATGGTTCAAGGCTGAGCGTCATATCGGCTCTTCCGAACAGTGGCTGCTTCTCGTCTTTGAATATTTTTTCTATCATCGAGTAAACTGATCCGCTTACCACCATATTCACCTTGGAGTTCCTTCGCTCGCGATCCCAAACATCCTGGATGTCAGAGTAAATTGCAGGATTGACATATAGGAAATCCTGAAATTCATCGATGAACAGGTTGAATGAGCGATGTCTGCCTATATTCATAAGCATTGCGAATATGTCCTTGAAATGATAGATCCCTTTGGGAACAAATTCTTTTAATTCCTGACTTATCGCCTCTGCGTACTCACTGCAAAGGTCGGCTTCAGCCTTTCTGGAAACAAACAAATAGACCGTGTCCGTTCCTTCCATTGAGAGAATTCCCAATGTCGTTTTCCCTATCCTGCGCCGACCTTTAAGTACGGTCATTTTAGAAAACTCTCCGAAAGATTTTTCCTGGATGTCTTTCAAAAGAGCCAATTCACTTGTTCTGTCATAGTATCTCATCGCTCAATCTTTATGAATGTAAACTTTATGATGGTAAACTTTGCAAATATAAAAATATTATCATTTATGACAAAGGTATTCTTGGGTTGATGTCCGAAGAATTCCGTATTTCGTTTCTGGTTCCGGCAATGTAAAGCTGAAACACGAACCCCGATCTTACTGAATATCATTGCTTATGCAAAAGCCTGAACTGCCTGGAACTGCTTGAAGAACACGAAATTGATGGAGTCAATATCAACCTTGGCTGGCACAGGAATATCTCCGGGCAAAGTTCGTATTATTACCAGTTAGTCTAGGGAAACGCAGGGATCCCCGGACTAACTGTTTCAGGTTTGGTGAACCAGATTCCACGGATGTTATATCTGACTGTTAATCGATGCGCTTGAAGTGCATAAGTTCCTCGTCATAATACTCTCTCTGCCCTTCGTAGGTATCGTCGTAGTCGCCAAGCGGGTCGCAACTGATGGCTACACCATCTTTATAGTAGTAATATTCACCATAGTCTCGATAAATCTTGAACCCCTTATAGGTCCCGACATACATTTTCTGGTCATCCTCACTTATGTAATGCTCACTGCGCCCATAAGACATTACGAATTCTGTTGGGGAGAGCATCTTTAAATAATAACTGTCTCTATCTTCTATTCCGCCTTCATAATAAATGTCTGTCAACGTGTTGGACTCGGGCGAGTATACGTATTTGCCGGTATAGCCATTGTCTATCATCACCCCGTCTTCAGTGAATGTTATGATCCCCGAACCGAATTCTTCCTTATGATCAACTGTATATGATGTTGATTTCCCGTTGAACATAAGTTCACATTCGCTATATTTCCACGTCCCGACAATTGAACCTGACGATTTCACGGAGCTATCCTTGCCGCACGAAATCACAGCCGCATAAAGGCAGATGAGAAGTGTAAAAGTTTTAATGGTTCTTTTCATCGTGTATATGTGTTTTATTTTACGCGTTTGAAATATGTTGTCACTGTATCGTGGTACCCGTCCTTGTCACCTGTGAAATCACCTTCAACGTAATCTTCGTCATAATTTTTCTCACACGGAATAGTCCTTCCTTTATTTCGGTAACAATAACAGTAGTCTCCGTCGTATTCGTATATTTTAAATCCCTTATAGGAATCCACAACTTTTCCCACATTCTCACCATCGTCGTCAAAGATGGAGGAAGTGTTGCTGAAATCCAGAGACAGAGCCATTTCTGTCGATGTGAGTTTTTTTACTGAATATACAGCGCGGGCGATGAAAGCCTCTAACGTTAATGTTTTATCTTTGGGAGAATAAATATAGGTTACAGGAACTCTGAAATCAGAATCCTCTACCGGAAGCCCAACTTTTCCATCCTTCATGAATTGATAAATTTCTCCATCCGTAATAGTCTCTTTTCCGACGGTCTCGCCATTGAATGAATATTCAAGCCGCATAATCCGCCAAGTCCCGACAATCCCGCTGGCCGAGCCGCTCTCTGTGCCATCCTTTTCACAGGAGCAAAAAGTTATGGCCGCCACCGCGGCCATAACTAATCTTGATAATCGCTTTGTGTAGTTCATTGTCAGAAGGATATTCCGAAAGACACGTTAAGGACGTTCAGGTTGACGCTATCCGCGAATTTGGTCAGGGACGGCTGATAGGATATTCCGAGGAAATACTTGCCGTAGAGGGCTTTCGCTCCGAACTGTGCGCCGAGCTGGAAGCGGTTGCGCGCGTCGCCGTCCTCGTCATCCTTGAACCAGTTGTAGGTGTAGTCGTCATATTTGTTCTGACCGATGATGTGCGCGGTCAAGTTGAGTCCTGCGAACGGGAGCAGCTGAATCTGTCCAAGGTCAAGATTGTACATTAGGCTGACCGGCACCACAGCCGACACAAGGGTCGATTTGTCATCCCCGAACGCCATCAGGAAGTCAGCGCCATATTCGTAGAGGAAAGGCAACTCGCCAGGAAGCACCCTTGCTTGCGACACCCCGACCGATAGGCCGTTCATATTCTGAGTGTAGGAAAGCCCTCCTGCGCTTGCCTTGATCGCGACATTAGAATATGACACCTTGAGAAAGTTTTCCTGCGCGGACACCGTCCCGCAGAAGGTCATCGCAACGATGGCCGCAAATAGTTTGATGTGTTTCATGATGTTATTGAGAAGTTAACAATATAATCTGTCCCATTTTTTTGCAAAAGTAGAAAGGCACTTTATTCGAATCAAGTCCATTCTGGTTCATATTGTCCGTGCCCTTTGAGAAAGTTGAATTTGAAGCCATAACGCCACTGCGAATCGCTTTCATGACATGGTGTCTTAGTGCTAACCGTGAATGTGATGACCCTGAATAAGTAATTGATTAATCTTATATGATAGACTTTGCGCAGTTATTAATATTCGGTAACTTTGCGTAAATAGACAACGAATATGAAAAATACATCAGTCGCTCTCGGAGGTTACTTCGAGGATTTCATAAAGGCTCAGATCGCTCAAGGACGGTACAACAACGCCAGTGAAGTCATCAGGGCAGGACTTCGCTTGCTGGAAGAGGATGAGAGCCAATTTATGGCTCTGAAGTCCGCAATCAACGAAGGCCTTGACAGTGGCGTGGCTGAAGGATTTGACCCACAGGCTCATCTGAAATCTCTCAAGGCAGAACATTCAAATGGCTAAGAAACTGGAATATTCCCTAAAAGCCGTGGAGGACTTGACCTCAATATGGCGATACACGGTAAAGACCTGGTCGGAAAAGCAGGCTGATGAATATTACAACAAGTTAATATCAGTCTGCCGCCTCCTATTATCCCAGTCCACCGTAACGTCAAAAAAGTATGAGGAGATTATGCCCGACCTGTACGGACTCCATTGCGGACATCACATAATCTTCTATGCACTTCGCCCTCAAGGCGACATCCTGATTGTCCGCATCCTGCACGAGAGAATGGATTTCAAACGGCATTTCCGAAAAACAGAATAACTCTTTTGCGGTGATGCGCTTCACATCACCTCGTGTCCAACCTAAATTCTCACATTCAGAGCCGTTTTTGTCCGATGAAAGCCTACTAACACCGGACAAAACTCAGTTCGCTGCTGGTTTGTCCGGCGAGCAAGCGTTTCGCCGGACAAATGACTTTTAAATACCTGCTCCAGAACATTGGCCACAGAACTTCCAGATCGCCAAGTCCGTCTAAGTGATTGTTACCAATAGCGTTCACGAACAAAAAGTGGTATTTGGTTCTTTGGCAGACCGACAAGCGTAATAAGTTGACTCTCTGCAAACAAGACTCTTCCCTATGGTTGAACCAACCATATGGAAGACGTTATGTTATTCATTGAAAACAAATTAGAGATAGTGTGAGTCAGTGTTACTTACTTTGTTTGTTGAATGGTTGGATTTGAAGTCGCCCCAGTTAAAGATGGAGTTGTATTTTCTGTTGTTTGGGAGGTGAGTTCAGTATGTGCTTTGAGAAACATCCTGAATGCTTTATCTACACAATTATAGAGCACATTGATATAAAGAATCTCTTTGTTATTTGTATCTGCTTCATAAAGAACTGTCTTACTTTTGTCATAAGACAGCTTATCAATAATTACCGCATTATGAGTCGCTTTGTTTCTAGCGCTCTTATAGATTAAACCAATAAATGTGTCCTCGTCAAGACTCGCCATTTCAGGAAAACCTTGTTTGTTTGAGAAAAATTCAGAATAGATTGCTTTGAAGTGTTCATTAACCTTACTCCCAACTTTCCTCAGATCAACATTACTGTCGAATACGTATTTTGAGTTGTCATTAGGATCTTTTTTATAATAAGATCCTATCGCATCCATGGAGGCGCAAAGCAGGACCAATGCGGCCATTCCATAAACGTCATTGTTCACATTGTTGGGAGTCAAGCAAACTTGAGCCGCATCCAAGTATTCTTGAATTGTGGCGGTCGATAAATAGTTGAAAGATGAATGTAACATATTTGTGAATTTTGATTTATTTCGACATGAGACTATATCGGAACCTTACCAGTTGTCATTCATATAATGGACATTCTGGTTGTTCTTCATTTTCTAAAAAGCATACATCTGTTGGAGGGAATCTCCTATTAGGAAATTTCCCCACTAACTGTATTGAACGTTGTGACAGTATATCCTTACTAAGGTCGCATTTGCGGATTATTAGTTTGTCATCCATTTGAATGGTGTAAAAATGCTTGCAAAATTGATTCATTATATTACAAATTTTGTTGATAATAAAACCAAACTGGAATATAATCACCTATATACCATACAAAAGGTAAAGCCTATTCCTTCACGCAACGTAAAGTTCTCTTCGAATCAGAATTATCACTAATATCACCATAAGCGATAGAGCCTTTATTGGCACTACTAGATCCAAATTGTAATACATAAACATAATTGCCAACTGGTTTTTTACACATATAATACCCATATACTAGAATTTGTTCAGAATAACCTTTTTTATTGATAAATCCACTTGCCGGAAGGAATATTGCGGGGACACCCTCGGAGTATGGAGTACTTCCAGAAAACCACCGTCCCCTCATCCCTTTATATGTTAGAAATTCAGAACTATTAGCAGCTAACAACTCCAACTCACTCTTTGTCGGCCATCTCCAGCCATCAGGGCAAATGCTGTCATCAACGGTTCCCGTTCTATAATAATTAAGACCATAATAATAATAGTAATCCCCATAGAAATCATTTTCAGTTGAGCCGCTATTCACCGGAGCCCACGTAATTCCATCAATAATTACGCCTGGCCCAAAATTCAAGCCTGTATCATCGACATAATCATCTTCGGTTGGACTGTCCATAGTCTTAGTTGGTTTTAGTCGAATGTATTCTGAAACAATATTGTTCGATCCATCAGAGATCTTGAGGCGCGCTCTGGCGGTTAGTTCGCCTTGGAAGAAGGTGGCGTCAAGGCCGTCAGCGGAGACGGTGACGGAGAGGATGCCGTCGGAGGCGGTGGCGGACTCGATGGTCAGCGGGGCGAAGTCACCGGCGGAGGCGCGGGTCTTGGTATAAACGGCCTTCACTGAGAGGGCGGTGTTCCAGTTGGCGGCGAGGTCCTCAGCGAGGCTGGCGGGCTGGATCTCGAAACGCAGGGTGAAAGAGCCGGGGACGATGGTGGTGCCGGACATCGTGTAGGAGACGTTCTCCATGCCGTCGGCGTAGGTCGGAATGTGGGAGATGGAGACCATGCGTCCGATGATGTTGGAGAGTTTGTCTTTGAGGGCGTTGATCTCGTCCTGGAGGGCGCTGATCTGGGACTTGATTTCGGAGAGGGAGTCTTCGAGGGTCTTCACACGGGTATCAAGGGCATCAATGCGGGAGTTGATCTCGGAGACCTTGGTGTTGATTGTGGAGTTCAAGTCGCTGATCTTTGCGTCTACCTTGCCGGTGATTGTGCCGTCATATTCATTAATGGCGGTGGTGATGGCTTC
>DCCQ01000006.1 GCA_002314195.1 Bacteroidales bacterium UBA1077
ATTCAATTAACTTAACACCCTATATAAGTATATCAACGGAAGTCTCAAGGCCAATCAGCTGGTCGGCTTCTCGGAAAGGATATATCGGGTCAAGCAGGACATAAATGTCGTGCTTGAAGACCAGTACCCATCTTTGAGTACAGCGGCCTTGTATGAGGTTGTGGAATTGCAGGCGACAGGCGCCATTGACGACCCGATAGCCTACGTTCCGCCTATGGAGATATTCCAAGGCAAGTACTACACGCAGGGCGGCGTGCTCTACAAGTGTACGCGTGACAGCGGACAGGCGTTGTCGCACGATTTGTCCGCACTCGTGGGAACCTATGTTGAAACAGTAGAGGATGAAAGTCCAGAAGGAGGTGACATTGAATGATTTCAACGCCCACATCCTTGCGGACGAAGCGTCCACGGGGAGCGTCGTGGTCGGCACGGGCATTTCGGCCACGTTGTTGTTGTTTTTCCAGCAGTCTTTCGAGAGGATGCTTCCATACCTTGTCATAGCCGCGGTGGTCATCCTGATCGACCTCGTGTTCGGCATCAGGGCCGCCAAGAGAAAGGGCGACCGGATCAGGATAAGCAGGGCCATAAGGCGCACCGTCGGCAAGGCGGTGGAGTACTTCTGCTGGGTGGTGCTGGCGTCGTCTTTGGCCGTGGCAACGGGCTACACGATAATCGAGACCGGGCTGATGCTCGTGGTCATCGCCGTGGAGCTGATAAGCATCGTACAGAACTGGTACTTCTGGAAGTTCGGCCACAAGGCCAAGGTCAAGGTGGACGCGGCAAAGGTCATAGAGGCCGTGGTGCAGGCAAAGACCGGAGCGGACATCGGGGGCGCGGTCTGCATCGAGAGAAACGAGGAAACAACTAAGGAGATTGAAGATGGGGACAATCAGTAAGGATTTCAGTTACCGTGAGTTCGAGGAGTCACCTACGGCAAGGCGCAAGGGCATCTGCAACGTGATCACCTCGTTCGCGGTTCGTGACGCGGTGAAGGAACTCACGGAAAAGGTGCTCCAGCCTCTCCGTGACAAGGTGGGGCATCCGCTTCGGATAAACAGCGGCTACCGCTGCCAGGAGCTCAACAAGGAGGTGGACGGTGTTCCCACATCGCAGCACGTCAAGGGAGAGGCGGCGGACATCGAGGCTGCCGACCCGTTCCTGCTTGCCAGCGTGGTCAGAAGCACACCGGAGATCTGGAAGGAGGTTGACCAGATGATCCTCTACCCCACCTTCGTGCATCTGAGCCATAGGAAGGGCGGGCCGCAGAGGAGGCAACTGCTCTATAATAAAAGGTACAATGGTGAAAAATTCTGATATTCAATGAATATAAAAGGCTCAATTAATGTTTTACTCTTAATTATCGTTGCATTGGTAGCCACAGTTTCAGTTCTGAGCTGGAGACTGGGCTACCGTGCAGCGGTCGCTTCGACAAGCTCAGCGGCCATCTCAACCAAAGCCGACACCCTAATTGCAAGGGACACCGTAACCATCGAGTGCCCCGTCCCCATCCTAACAACCATTACTGACACTCTCCTTATCGCCTATCCTGACATCATCACAATCCGCGATACAATGTTTGTCCATTTGCCGGTCGAGACCAAGGTTTACCGTTCGCCCGATTACAGAGCCATCGTGTCAGGAGTACGTCCATCATTGGACACGATTGAAATATTCCAGAAAAAACTTATAGTTAGCAATCCCACCGTAATTCCCCCTTTAAAAGAAACACAACAAAAACATCATCACTGGTCCATCGCGCTCCAGGTAGGCTACGGCCTGGCCATCCACGAAAACCGAATCACCTCGCTCCCCTACATCGGTGCCGGACTCTCCTACAGCCTTGTCGAGTGGTAAATATTCTTCAAAATATTTCGCAGAACGCTTGTATAATAACCAAAAGATTATTACATTTGTGTTATAAAAACAAAGGGGACAACAATGAGAAAGAAAACCAAAGAACGCAAGGAAATCGAGAAGTCACTGCTCTACTACCTTCAACTTTATAACGAGATCAAAGGACGTAATGAGGCTTGGCAAATCCTCTCTTGGTTGGAAGACTCGATTGATGAACTCGTAGAGAAACTCAAGATGATGTAACACCTCCCGGCTTAGGCCGGGACAAATCTTTTGGAATATGATTACAAAGGAACAGATGGATGCGCTGAAGGAGAGATTCATCAGTGCAAAGAATGAAAAAGAAAGGCTCGCAGTAAATGAAGAAATTCATAGGGTGTGCGAAGAGGATCCGGCAGCGGTCGCTGAAATCATGAAACTTCAACTTCAGGAAACGCACCGTAAAGTTGATGAGATCCTGGTGCGCAAACAACTGGAGGAAGTTTTGCCGGCAATCAGCCTTGCGCATATTGCCAAGACCTATTTCAAGAAATCAAGGGCTTGGCTATACCAGAGGATAAACGGACTTCCTGTCAATGGTAAACCAGCCCAGTTCACCGAAAGTGAACTTGACACGCTGAACAGGGCGTTGAATGACATTGGAGGCAAATTGTCCAGAATACACGTCTCATAGAAGTACCTAATGCAGTGATCGGCCCCGGAGTTATCCGGGGCTTTTTTTTTAATCTATGATGTCAACGGCCTTGAGGGCTTCGGAGGCGCGGTCGGTCTTGCCGATGTAGATGGAGGTGATGGCGAGGCTGGAGTGGTCGGCCTGCTGCTGGACGGATGTTAGGGGAACTCCGGAATTGACCATATTCGTGATGCCTGTGTCCTTGAGTGAATAGAACTGGAGTTCCTTCGGGAAACCAAGGGCGGGACGTACCACGTAACTCCAGTAGGAGGCGAACCTGCGGGAACTGGCCTTTTTGGTGCCTGGAGAAAAGTCATACATCGGGTGGTCTCCGAAAAGGTAGTGGCCTGGATTGGAGAGGTCGAGTTTACGGACATATTTCATCATCGAGTCCGGAATGGTGCGGGTGTAATCCTTCTCGTTCTTGGCGATGCTTGCGCTGATACGGATAAGCTGGTTGTCGAGGTCGATGTCACGGCAGCGGAGCATCGAGAGTTCTTTAGGGCGGATGAAACAGCAGTAGCACATCAAGGCCATAACGAGGTAAGGGACGTTGTTTGCCTCCAACCAGATGATGAGCTCGTTGAACTCTTCAGGGGTGAACAGGCGACGGATTTTCTGGGTAAGGCGTTTCGGCTTGCGCTTGACGGCCATAAATGGGTTGTCCTTGATGTACTTCCTCTCGATCATCCAATTGAAGAGGACTCGGAAAAAGAGGATGCTGTTGTTGAATGTTCTGGCGGAGACGGCCAGATCACGGTCATCCATAAAGTCAATAGCATCGCTTTCGGTGAACGAGCAGACGTAGGAGGTTTCATCGAAGCCGTGTTCCAGAAGCCATTTCTTGAACAGTTTGACGTACGAGGTGTAACCTCTGACAGTGTCAGGACGGTTGTCCTTAGTCTTGACAGCAAGAAATTTGTCAAGGGTCTCGAACATAAGGGCGTAGGCTTTCGGGGCTATATTCTCCGTGAACGGATTCCAACCCATCTGCAACTTAATGCCGAGATCTGCCATTATCTTACGTCCAACGCGCCTTCTTTCAGGCAATGACGGGATGCGGTTCAGCTTTATGCGGATCCGTCTCATCTTACCGGTCGGAGGGTATATGCAAGAGTAGGAAATGTACCAAAGGTCTCCGGTCACGAGCTTCGGAGGAATAGTCTCGCTTGCTTAATCGGTGATATTCACTAAATTTGCATCAACAAAACCAAACACAAATGAGGATGAAAAAGATAATTATTCTCGCTGTGGCCCTTTTCGGAGCCGCATCATCGTCAGCCGTGGCGAAAGCGGATGACACGGTAATGAAGGCTACGGACTCAAGAGTCACTTACATCGGCAGGACAGAAGCGAAGGACGGGAAGGTCTCTTTTGACTGGACAGGAACCTACACGCGCATCCGATTCCAGGGTAATTCACTGAGTTTCAAAGTTTCCGACACAAAGAAAAACTACTACAACGTCTGGATTGACAGTTCTATGGCCTCCACGCCGGACAAGGTCGTCGACGTCCACGGCACAGACACGACCATCGTGATCTTCAGCGCCGAGGAATTGAAGGCACGCTTCGGCAAAGACAGGAAAGCGGCCAAGGCCCCACACCAGGTGATTCTCCAGAAACGCACGGAAGGAGAGCAAGGCAGGACCACGGTCAGCGAATTCATTACCGATGGCGTTTTCCTGCAAGCCGATGCTCCTAAGGAAAGAATCATCGAATATATCGGCGACTCCTACACATGCGGCTACGGCACAGAAAGTTCCAACAAGGATCGCTTCAAGCCGGAAACAGAAAATCAAAACTTGACCTACGCATGCGCCGTGGCAAGGTACTTTGGAGCAGATCAGATCGTCGTGGCGCACTCAGGGATGGGGATAGCCAGAAACTACAACGGCAAGTCCGGGGATTACTGCATGCCAGAACGCTATCTTCAGACATTCGACGGAGACAAAGACATCAAATGGGACACCAAGGCATGCGGGCTTAAGCCGGATGTCACTGTCATCTATCTGGGCACAAATGATTTTTCTAGAGGATTGCAGCCTGCGGAAAGGATATTCGTTAAGAACTACATCAGGCTGCTTAAAGAGATCAAGGACAACTATGGTGAAGATCACCCGATCCTGTGCATGGCGCCAAAACATGACTATCTGATGTTCGACTACATAAAAACTGTTCTTGAAGACTGTGGGCTCAAAAACGTGCACATCATGACACTCACGGCATCCGCCCATAACAATGTCTCGGACATGGGGGCAGATGGTCATCCTAACTACAGTGGCCATCGCAAAATAGCCTACGCCGTGATCCCTTACATCTCAACAATCACAGGGTGGGAACTGAACGGAAACGAAGTAAAATAGCAGGCCATGACGACAAAAGGTAAAATATTCACATGGACCGGTGCCATTCTGGCTTTGGTGCTGGCGGCGTTCATATATTTCAGATTCTATTTCGTTTTCGGTGACGGGGTGAAGGCCGGAGAACTCAACCAGTTCATTTACAAAGGCTATGTCTGGAAAACATATGAGGGGAAGTTGATCCAGGCAGGGTTCAGAGGTTCTAATAAAAACACAGGCGGAGCAAGTATCGAGTCCTACATATTCGATTTCTCAGTGGAAGACGAGGAGGTGGCCAACGAACTAATGAGATGCAGCGGCAAATCCGTAGAGCTGCATTACAAGGAATATCTCGGAACACTGCCATGGCGCGGAATGCAGAAATACGTCGTGGACAGGATAATCTCAACCTCAACATCTGATGAATAATGAGAAGAATCATCACACTCATCCTGCTGGCGTTTCCTCTGGCCGGCAACGCACAGACTGGAGTCATCGCCAGACATCCGGCTAATCCGGAAGGCAAAACATTGACAATGAGGGAGGCTGTTCTCGGCAGGAATGTCCGTCCAACCGGCGTCGCCGCTTCCTGGAAAGACAACGACACCTTTATCTTCCGGAAAGACGGAAAATGGATGCAGGAGAGCCTCACTTCCAACGAGGCTTCTGATTACACAGCCACAACCCTCCCGGAAGGATTTCCCAAAGAGGCCGCCAACATCACACAGAGCGTGACCGGAGTTTTCGCCTACACCACCGGCAAGAGTCTCTACATTTTCGACAAAAAGCCGGTCTGTGTCGTTGAAAGCGAGAATCCGGACATCACCTATGGACAATCTGTCAGCCGGAACGAGTTCGGCATCGAGAACGGAATATTCTGGTCTCCGGATGGCTCAAGACTGGCATTTTACAGAAAGGATGACAGCAAGGTGACTGACTTCCCTCTCCTGGACATCACCACCAGGACCGGCACGCTCAAAAACATCAAATATCCGATGAACGGAATGGGCAGCGAGAATGTCAAGCTGGGAATCTACGACACCGCGACCGGCAGGATAATCTGGTGTGATGTCGATGAATATGGCTACGACCAGTACCTTACCAACATCTCATGGTCACCGGACAGCAGGAATATATTCATCCAGGTTCTCGACCGCACACAGAAGCACTTGAAACTGAACATGTACCGTGCGAGTGACGGTTCTTTCGTCAGGACGGTTCTGACGGAGAATGACTCACGCTATGTGGAGCCGCTGGATCCCGTAAGATTTCTCAAAGGAACATATTCATTCATCTACAGGACGAACAACCGTGACGGATACCGCAATCTCTATCTATGCGACACTCTTGGGACTGTCAGAAGACTGACAGCCGTGGACGCTGATGTGGAATATCTGGCCAACGACGGACACTTCGTATATTACACTTCAGCGGAAGTCTCGCCGGTGGAGAACCACCTGTTCAGGATTGAGGTCAAGATGTCGCATCGACAGGCTCAGCGACCTGACGCCGTGTCCAAAGCCAAGTTCGGAAAGCCCGCAAGACTTACGACAGAGGAAGGTTGGCACACAATCAGTCTGAACGAGAACTGCACCAAATACATTGACGACTACAGCAGTTTCAACGTGCCACGTGTCACGGACATCAGGTCAACCGACGGAAAACTGATACGCAACCTTGTAACGTCCGAGGACCCGCTCAAGGCCTATAAGACAGGAGAAGTGCTTTTCGGAACCGTGAAGAGCGCGGACGGACAGTACGACAACTGGTACAGGCTTTTTCTTCCTACGGATTTCGATCCATCAAAAAAATACCCGGTTGTTCTATACGTTTACGGAGGGCCCCATTCCCAAATGGTCCAGGATTCTTGGCTCGGTCAGGTGCGAATGTGGGAGATGCTCATGGCACAGAAAGGCTACATAGTCTTTGTGCAGGACAACAGGGGAACACAGAACAGAGGCGCCGAATATGAGAAAGCCATACACCGTCAATGCGGCCGGAACGAGATGGCCGACCAGATGGTGGGCATAAACATGCTCAAATCACTTCCTTTCGTGGACTCTGACAGGATAGGAGTTCACGGCTGGAGCTACGGAGGATTCATGACCATTTCCTTGATGACCAACTATCCGGAGACATTCAAGGTTGGGGTCGCCGGAGGTCCGGTCATCGACTGGAAATGGTATGAGGTGATGTATGGTGAAAGGTACATGGACACCGAGGCCACCAATCCGGATGGATTCTCTCAGACCAGCCTTATCAACAACGTCAGGAATCTCAAAGGCAAACTGCTCATCTGTCAGGGAGCGATCGACAACACCGTGGTCTGGCAACACAGTTTGAACTTCGTCCAAAAGTGCATAGAGGAGAATGTCCAACTGGACTATTTCCCATACCCTTGCTCCGAACACAATGTTTTCGGAATATGGAGGGTCCACCTCATGGACAAGGTCACAAACTATTTCGATGACTATCTGTAATAGTCCGGCAGATTCACAAAACATTTGATGTCATAATACTATCTTAATCACAATACAAGGCGGACCCGTCACGGGCCGCCTTGTCCCTTTATAGAGATTATGGACTATGACAAGAGCCAATTTCACGGAAGCGGAGCGCTTTTGCCATCCTGAATGGCCTGGAACACATATTCCTTGCCGCCAATATTGCATGAAGCCACGTAAGGATCAGAAGCATTATAATGGAAAACGCCCTTTATCTCGCCATAATACACATCGTCAAACGAGAATGGAGAGAATCTCATGGAAAATCCGTCATAGACATTTCTGATTATGAACGGTTCTTTCTTGTCAGCGATGATCACGCCATCCTTTGTCGACATATAAACATATATATCGTTCTTGATGATGACACCGGAAAGTTTGCCTTCGTTTGAGAACAATGTGACAAACTTACTATCCAATGTCTTCTTGGTCTGAGACAGATAGTCGAGCAACGTACCGTACCTCTTGAAACGGAAGGTCCCGCTTTTGTCATCATAATAAGACTTCCTCATGTACACATGTCCAAAAGTCGAATAATCAAATGAAAAGCAGAACGATGTCTGTCCCAGAATCAGTTCGTAGTTGGTCTTGTTGACCGGAACCTTCGTGGCACCGTCGGCGGAAAGCACAAGTCTGTCATTGTAACTGGTGAACGGTTCGTCATCAGAGCCACCCTTCACACCTTCCACATTCAAGTCTCCTATGGCGCAATATTCGGGGATAATGGTCTTGTCCGAGGATTCCAGTTTCAACCCGTAATCCGGATATGGTTCCTTATAACTATACATCTTACCAGACACTACCGGCATATAATTAACGTCCATGATCTCCGGGCCCGCGCCATCTCCAAACTTGACAGACTCGGTCCTTATGCTCTCCTCAGTCCCAAGTGACCTGACCCAATAATTCTCGATTCCCGGATTGCTGAACTTCATGAAATGATTCCCGACGATGTACCTGTCAGGAGTCCCATAGAGGTAGGACAGGCCTACACCCCTGAACTTGTCCACATCATTCAGACATCGGTACATAAAGTACCCTGCCGTCTTGTTGCATCCCGGAAATTCCACGCCGCCCCAGTTTGTCTCGTCTTTTCCCTCTACAGTCCTGGTGATGACGTAATCTGCCGTGACATTCGTGTGTTCCCACCTTGAGCCGGTCATAGTCACTTCCACACTCACTTTGTACGGGACTCCGCATGTCGCCGCGATTAAGTTGGCGTCAGTGATTGTCTTGCCTTTGAATGAAAAACTTGACGGTTTGGTTCTGGATGACATGTCATAGATTGAAGAAGCGCCTTCATGCCAATCAGGCAACTCCTCACGCGTCAGGTATATATACCCTCTCTCATCGGATGTCTTCTCGTATGAGTTCCCGCTCTGGTCGCTGAATTTGACCGTGCAGTCCGGTATTGCGACGGGTCCCGGCCCTGTCACTATCAAAGCACAGCCTCCTGAATAAGGGTTGACATATTCATAAGTCGTGTCCCTGACCTCCGAAACGGTTCTCACTTTGGCCATAGATCTGACCGGGGCCACATTGTACTTGGTCCAATCCGCTTCCTCGGCGTACAGAGTGTCGACAGCCGCCAAAGATGTCGCGGACTCTCCATCACTTCCTCTCAGATACTTAAAGAAATCCATGAGGGAAACAGCGGTTCTAGGCCATTTCGGGTACAAGTCAACATCGTAAACCCCATTGCCCGGATTATCCAGACCTTCCTCACTGAGAACCAGTTCCTTCCACAAGTCATAGGCGGATTTGCCGGAAGAGCCGTCCGCTCCGTCCTTGCCGTCAATTCCATCAGCGCCATCCTTGCCGTCAGTGCCCGAGGCTCCTCTAAGATATTCATAGAAATCACCGACTGATGTTTTCGACCGGTCCCATTTATGTCCAGGATTTCTCGGATCATCAAGTCCGGAATCAGACATGACATCCGCAACCCACAACTCATAAGCGGATTTGCCGGAAGAGCCGTCCGCCCCGTCCTTACCGTCAATTCCATCAGTGCCATCCTTGCCGTCAGCGCCGTCTTTGCCATTTTTTCCGTCAGCGCCGTCTTTTCCGTCAGCGCCCGAATCTCCGGTGTCACCTTTAGGTCCCTGTACCTTTATTCCAGTGTCAACACCTCCGATCCACCAGTTGCCGTTCGAACCGACTTTAGGAGTAGCTCCGTCTTTTCCGTCCACGCCGTCTTTGCCATCCTTACCGTCTTCTCCGTCTTTTCCGTCTTTTCCGTCTTGCCCAGAGTCACCTTTGTCTCCGGTCTTGCCAGCCAAGTACTGGAAGAACTTTTGAATGGACAAATCCGCCAATGTGATCTCATTACCATTCTGGTCAGTGACCGAGCCACCGGCCTCAATCGTCTCACGGACATATTCTTTCCACATTTCGTAAGCGTTACGGCCATCCACGCCATCCTTGCCTGTTGCTCCTGTCTCACCCTTCTCTCCTCTGGCCTTGACTCCGGTGTCCGAGTCTCCGATCCACCAGTTTCCTTCCTTTATGTAAGGAATGAGCCCGTCCGCACCGTCATCGCCGGCAAGAAACCAGAAGAAGTCGGCCATGGAGGTCTTTGACCTGTCCCATTTGCTCCCAGGATTGTGAGGATCGTCCACACCGGATGCGACATATTCCTTCCACAACTCGTATGCTGATTTTCCATTGGCGCCGTCCTTCCCGTCAGCGCCGTCCTTGCCTTTTAAATAAAGGAAGAAGTGATTGATGTCAAGAGGGCCGCTGTAGTCAATCTGCTTCTCCTGGACAGCCTTTACCCATAATTCGAAGGCAGACAAACCGTCTTTTCCCGGAACCCCTTGAATGCCTTGTTCTCCACGCGGTCCGACCGGCATAGTCACCTCAAGAGAGTTGCACGAACCCAACGCCGCCACAACAATGAGCGCCGAAATTGGTAATCTGAAATACTTTTTCATGAAATCTATGATTTATTGTTGGTTAAGATAATTCCACAAAGAATCTGAAGTCACCCTTTCGATGACAACCTTCCGGTCTCCCCTACGCTGCTCATCCGATGCTGAGCCAGGCAGCAAAGCGACACGCTTGCCGAATCCTCGGTAGCATAGCCTGGAAGCCGCAATGCCTCTTGACAGGAGAGCCTCATAGACAGCCTTGGCACGTGCCAGAGACAGTCTATCGTTGTACTCATCTGAACCCTTGGCATCTGTATAGCCAGCGACCAGAAAACGAGTGTCGGCGAAAGCAGCAAGCGTGTTCGCGATCTCATCAAGGATGAATTGTGAATCGGCCGTTATCGTGGCCTTGTCGAAATCGAAATTCACGTTGTCCAACAACTCAGCAAGGGTCTTTTCCGACGGGACCTCCTTGACGACCTCACGAATGACCTCCACAGGAATCTCCCGCACAACCTCTTTCTCCACGACCTTTTGTGGATAAAGGGATGCATATTCATCAAGATGTTTTGGGACATAGCGGTCGGCCACTGCCTTGTTCTTGTCGCCTCCGCCCAACCTCAGCACGATTCCGGCCGAGGCCTGAGCGAAATTGATTCCGTCAGTGCCAAGCGAGCGGTTATACTGTCCTTGAATATGCACACCAAGCCGATTGGTCATCCATCCAATCACGCCCACTCCGGCCGAGACCGGGAAAAATGTGTCCGAATCGAAGGTATAACCCTTATTCCACGCGTCCTCCGCACGCCATAAGGCCTCTTTGGTCACATCACCCTTAAACTGGCCGAAATAAGCGGTAGGAAATGTCTTATGATAGCAATTAATTCCCAGTCTAAAGTACGGCTGAATCCATTCGCACCCGACAAACGGGCGGAACTGCACACCTGGGCTGACCATAAATGAATATCCCCGTTTTTCCATCTCGGCATCATAATACCTGACAAGCCCCAGGGTTCCTTGAAGGTCAGCATACAGCCACCTCTTCAGTTCCAAGGCCGAATAGAGTTCAATTCCGCCATACAATGTTTTCTCATCCAAGTTGAAGATGTAGTCTCCTCCGGCGGTCTGGCGGAAATTCGACACTGTGGTTCTCGTGAGATTCATGGCGGCTCCACCAAGACCGAATTCCCATGTTCCATGCACTTTTCTATCTTGTGAATGTCCGGTCAACGGGTAAAGGAGTGCCAGCACGACGGCACACGCCGTCCTGTTCAGTTTGGTTTTCATAAGCGACAATTAATTGGTTATATGTTATTTCAAGGCGTATTCCGTGATATTCTCAATACCCGGGATTCCATAGTAAGCCGCTATCAGGTCTCCTTTCAAGAAAATCTTCTTACCCACAAGATCCGGGTTGTCAGCCAGATTCAGCGCTGCACGGATGTCACCCTTAGGCAGTTTGACAGACATGCACGAACTCTTGGTCTTGACTGATGAGCGCGACGCGATGGCCAGACATGTCATGGATGTGAACGGAGCCGTGAACGAGATGCCTTCCTTGGCCGCTGACAAGTCTCCGCCGACAACATAGCCACAGATCCAGACACCTTTCTCCCCGACATGATCCTTTGCCTGACCGACACTATAGGCCGTGGCTTGAGTCGTGCCAGGATCGGCACTCTGACCGGAGCCTATCTTGTAATCGTAGTTGTTCCAGACACGGCTTGTGTCCACGGAAATAGACAACCCGCTTGAAACACCGGGTTTGGGAGGTTCGACAGCGGGGCATGATATACCCAATGTCAAGACCTCGCAGGCCTCCAGAAAACGCGTCATCAAGGTTTTCGTAGAAGTTCCGTCATCTAGATTGACTGTAACATTGCCAGACTTAAAATAACCGATACGTTTCTCCGTACGGCTGTACCTCAGCTCTCCGTCAGCCGAAGAGACAACCAGACTGCCTCTTGGATAGACAGTACTGAAATCCGCGTCCAGACGCAGTCTCAAACCTGAGTTTAATTGTGTACAATTCAGCCGTGCCTTAGTGTTCGAGCCAGACTGCACGACGACCACCTGCTCGTCACCAAACTGAGGTGCCGAGAATTCAGGTTTCTCAAATGCTCTGGACACAGCCTTGACCGTGTAACTGCCCGGATTGACCATCATTGACTCCGGTGAATCACCGTACGCCCCCTCATAAAGCACGTCACCCGCCGAGTTTTTAACGGTCAGAATGAAAGCGTCAGTGTCAGGCAAATCCACCGCCGCCCTTGTTGACATTCTTTGCGAGAAGTTCCAACTCAACGTTCCCTGCGCGCTGTCTGAAGGAACCTTGTTACACGAGAGCACCACGGCAGACAATGCCATCACTCCAGCCGCGGTGATCTTTGAAAGGATTCTGATAGAACTCTTCATAGTAGTAAAAAATTAACGGTCCGCACCGTTGCGGGCCGTCTGCAAAAGTATGGCGACAAAACATAAATAAAGAAAAGAAACAGAAATACTTTTTTGTAAAAAACGTAAATTTATGTTTTTTATAAAATTCACGGGGCAATCGCAGTCACTGCGATCACCCCGCTACTTAACCTAAACTTAAACTATGAAAAACTTCATGTCAAATATACAAAATCTTTTAATGAAAACAATAATCTGAAACGATTTTTTATGCCGTTTTTGTTTTCATTAGGCAAAAATGCACGAAATCCGCATGACATGGTGGTATAAAACGATGGTTTCAAGCAGAAATCACTTCGCTTTCCTAACCGTCCCCGCGAGATTTCTGATAGCGTTTTGCGCCTTGACACTCGGCCTCAAGCCAAAAATCACGACACAGCCGGCCAACAAAACACCCGCAGGAACCGTGAATATTCCAGGAACACCGTCAATTCCGCATATTCCCCCAATAATGAAGATCACGGCTACAAGCAACACGGCGGCAACCTTGCATCTCCGGTTCTTGTTGCCTTCCTTAAGGCAGAGCGCATAGCGTCTGATCTCATTGCCGTCGGCATTTGTTCCGACAAGTCCGGCGTCCTCCAACCGGCAGGAGATGGCGCGCCAACGAAAAGGTGAAGACCAATCCACAAACAAGTCGAACACCCCCGTTGTGTCCGGAACTTCATCCATTGATATCTCATTGGCTCTTTTGACTTCACCGAGTTTTGTCAATTCCGCCTTGATGCCCCCCAACACCGTTCCGAATGGTTTCTCGCTCGTGAACAGCACCATCCCGGCATCCATCATCTGAACTTTCTTGTCAATCATGGCACAAATGTACAAAAAAAAAGGACTGACCCAGACGGATCAGTCCAACATATTATCACATCTCTATTACGAGAAATTATCGTAAAGAATGCTCTCAGGCTGCACTCCGAGACTGTCAAGCAGCTTGTTCACAGAAGCAACCATCATTGGAGGACCGCACATGAAATACTTGATGTCTTCTGGAGCATCATGATCCTTGAGATAAGTCTCGTACATCACATTGTGAACGAAACCAGCCGTGTACTTAACTCCAGCTGCATCAGCCGCAGGATCTGGACGGTCAAGGGCCAGATGGAAGTGGAAGTTAGGGAACTCCTTCTCGATCTCAGCGTAGTCCTCAAGGTAGAATGCCTCGACAAGACTGCGGGCTCCATAGAAGAAATGAACCTCACGCTTGGTCTTGAGAGTCTTGAAGAGATGCATGATGTGGCTGCGGAGAGGAGCCATACCTGCACCACCACCCACGAAGATATATTCCTGAGAATCAGGATCATTCTTCGGAAGGAGGAACTCTCCGAACGGACCGGAGATCCAAACCTTGTCGCCCGGCTTGCGGGTGAAGACGTAGGATGAGCCGACTCCCGGAGGAACAGGCAGCATCTTGAACACACCCTTAGGCTGGCTCCTGTCAAACGGAGGAGTAGCGATACGGACGTTCAGTTTTATGATGTCACCCTCGGCAGGATAAGAAGCCATAGAGTAAGCCCTTACCGTAGGCACCTCATTCTTCGCCTTGATGCCGAAGAAACCATATTTCTCCCAATCAGCCTTGTAGATGTCATCCACATCAATGGTGGAGAAATCCACATCGTACGCTGGGATGTCAATCTGAATGTACTCACCGGACTTAAAGTCAAGATGAACTCCCTCAGGAAGCTTCACGGTGAACTCCTTGATGAAGGTGGCCACGTTCTTGTTGGAGATCACCTCGCACTCAAGTTTCTTGACACTCAGGGTAGATTCAGGAACCTGAATCTTCATGTTCTCCTTCACCTTGACCTGGCAACCGAGCCTGAAGCCATCTTTTATCTGCCTGCGGCTGAAGAAACCGGTCTCGGTAGGGAGGATGGTACCGCCGCCCTCAAGCACCTGAACCTTGCACTGACCGCAGTTCGCCTTTCCACCGCATGCGGAAGGAAGGAAAATCTTCTGGTCAGCGAGCGTGTGGAGAAGGTCGCTGCCCTGAGGAACGTCAAGAACCTTCTTCCCGTTGTTGATGTCAATCTTGACAGTGCCGTCCGGTGTGAGTTTGATCTTGACATACAGAAGCAGGGCGACCAGGACAACGGTCACAACTACAATTGTGATGATTGCTGAAATTACTGTTGAAAACATAGTCTCTGCCTCCTTATTAGATTGTGAGTCCCATAAAGGTCATAAAGGCCATGGCCATCAGACCTACGGTGATGAATGTTATGCCGATGCCCCTGAGACCGGCCGGAACCTTCGAGTAGGACATCTTCTCCCTGATCGCGGCGAGGGTCACAATGGCTAGGAACCAACCGATTCCGGAGCCGAGAGCGTAAACCGAAGCCTCACCCACATTCACGAAATCCTTGTTCTGCATGAAGAGCGAACCGCCAAGAATTGCGCAGTTCACAGCGATCAAAGGCAGATAGATTCCCAGTGATGAATATAGGGCCGGAGCGAACTTTTCAACAACCATCTCGACAAGCTGAGTGAACGCCGCGATGACAGCTATGAATATGATTAGACTGAGGAAGCTCAGGTCCACACCTTTTATCAAAGCGTCAGGAGACAAAACATACCTGTAAAGAAGATAGTTGATCGGCAATGTCACAAGAAGGACGAATATAACAGCGACACCAAGACCGGAAGCTGTCTTCACATTTTT
>DCCQ01000070.1 GCA_002314195.1 Bacteroidales bacterium UBA1077
ACAGGCACTTTATAGTTTAATTATTTACGTATGAAATATTTGAATATAACGAAATTATCATCGGCCATCTGCCTTTGTGCTGTGGCAACGTTCTCGGTCTCAGCGCAGACCGCCACCGAGACCATCCTCCGCCAGATCGAGGAGAACAACCCGCAGCTGAAAGCCGCGGCCGCCGAAGCGGATGCCGAAAAGATTGAGAACCGTTCCGGTGCTCTGTTGGAGAACCCGGAATTCGAGTTCAACTACCTGTGGGGTGCTGACGGAATCGGGAACAGACGAGATTTCCGTGTCACTCAGGCGTTCGATGTGGCGACTCTGACCGGAATGAAATCCAGACAGGTTGCCGGTCAGAACGAGATGTCCGCCCTGAAGTACAAGTCTGAACGGCTCAACGTGCTTCTTGAGGCCAAGCAAGCCTGCATAGACCTCATCTACTACAACGCCCTGAAGGCCGAGCTCTCAACCCATCTCGAACAGGCACAGACCCTTGTGACATCTTTCGAAAAAAGGCTGAAAGCCGGTGGAGCCAACGTGCTCGACCTCAACAAGGCCAAGGTTCACCTTACCGCTGTCCGTGGACAAATCTCACAGGTAGAGGTTGAGCGTCAGACACTTCTGGCGGTTCTCAAAAGTCTGAACGGAGGACAGGACATCATTCTTGACGATTGTGTTTACGATCTTTCGGACAACCTTCCTGCCGACTTCGAGTCATGGTACGAGTCCGCCTCACAGAAGAACCCTGTCCTGCAATATGTCCGTCAGGAGGTTACGCTTGGCCAGAAGCAGCTGTCCATCGACAAAACCGCATGGATCCCAGAACTCACCGTCGGCTACATGAGTGAACTCACAACAGCCGACAAGTTCAGGGGCGTGACCGTGGGCGTGAATATTCCTCTATGGAGCAACGCCAACAAAGTCAAGCAGTCACGCGCAAAGATAGCCGCCGCCGAGTCCCGCAAAGTCGCCGCCGAGCAGCAGTTCTACTTCGACTTGTCGGCCCAGTACAACCGCGCCGCCAGCCTCAAGGCCAACTCCGAGTTGATGCGCGCCTCCCTCAGCGAGACCGACAGTCGTGACTACCTGTTGACGGCCCAGTCCCGCGGTGAGATCTCGATGATTGAATATCTCGTCGAGACCGACCAGTACTACGAAGCCCTGGAGCAAACCCTCTCAGCCGAGCGAGACTACCATCAGGCCCTCGCACGGCTTAATGCAGTGGAACTGTAGCAGTCCAGACGAACTCAGCGACACAAACTATTTCAAACGCAGGAAAGAATAGCCGAAACGCTCGCAGGCAGCGCGTTCGAGGGTTTCACGGTCGTCCGGATGGGCGATGGAAATGAGAGCCTTGGCGCGCTCTGCCAGATTCTTGTTCCGGAGATAGACACAACCATATTCAGTGACAACGTATTGCGTCTGGAAGCGGGTTGTGACAACGCCGGCTCCGGGAGCGAGATGGGCGACAATCTTGCCACGGCCTTTCGCGGTGCGGGACGGCAGGGCGATGAACGTCTTGCCGCCTTCTGAGAGAGCGGCGCCGTACATGAAATCGTGCTGGCCGCCGACACTGGAGAAAATCTTCTCACCGATGCTGTCGGCGCAAATCTGACCGGTCAGATCAACCTCGATGGCGGAATTGATGGCCATTGCATTCGGGTTCTGACGGATGCGCTGAGGATCGTTCGTCCAGCTCACATCGTAGAACACAGCGTCCTTGTTGTGGTCGAGGTACTCGTACATGTGTCGGGAACCAAGGGCAAGACAGGCAATGCTACGTCCCGGCTCGACCTTCTTCAACGAGTTGTCAATCACACCCATCTGCATCAGACGGAACACTCCGTCTGTCATCGCCTCGGTGTGGAGGCCAAGATGCTTGTGATCCTTCAAGCCGTTCAGAATCGCGTTCGGGATACCACCCACGCCAATCTGCAGAGTGGCACCGTCAGGAATCTCGGCGGCTATGTAGGAACCGATCGCCGACTCGATCTCGGTCGGAGGCCCGAACTGCATGTCCACCGGCGGGTCGTCACACTCGATGGCGGCGGTGATCTGCGACTCATGGATCATCGCGGTACCGTAAAGGTACGGAATACTCTTGTTCACCTGAGCGATCACAATCTTGGCGGATTCGACGGCAGGCTGGGCGAGATCAGCGGAGATGTTGTAGCTGCAATAGCCGTTCTCGTCAGGAAGCGAGCAGTTGATGCACGCCACATCGATCGGAATCTCACGGCGGCGGATCAGCGATGGAATCTCTCCAAGGAAGCCAGGGATGAGACTGCCGTAGCCTTGCGCGACATATTCCCTCTGATCAGAACAAAGGAACACACTGTTCACGAAAAACGACTCCTTGTACTCCGGCTTGCAGAACGGAGCCGGTCCCTTGGTGATGTTGAAACCAGAGACGATGTTCACCCCCCGAAGCTCATCCGCCCTGCGGGCAAGAGCCTCCTGAATAATCACCGGAACGGCGGTGCTTCCTTGAAAGAATACCCAGTCTCCTGACTTTACGAGTTTTACGGCCTCGTCAGCACTTACGTATTTCATAAATAAACGTTCTCTAAACAACTAATTTCCAGAAGCATAAAGCCCGACAAAAAGTCCGAGGCGCTCATCAAGCGCGCGGAAATCCTCCTCGGAATTAAGCATCGAAACACAGACCCTGATTCCCTCGCGCGTGCTTCTTGTCGCAACCAGCGTGATGGCACAGATTCCGCAGCGAAGCAGATTCAGCAGCAACTTGCTACCCGTCAACCCGTCATAGCAAATCGTGAAGAAGAAACCGTCGCTCAAATCCTCATCCAGATCCTTGTCGTACACTATGTGGAATCCGTGGCGAAGGAATATTTCCTTGGCCTTCCCTGCCCTGCGGGCATATTCACGCATCTCTCCCACGAAGTCATAGTCACCGTCAGCCGCCGCGCCGAGCATCGCAGAGAAAGCGTACTGCGCCGAATGTGAACAACTTGACGAATTGACGTAAAGATATGTCAGAGAGAAATTGTCACCGAAGCGGCCAAGCCCGTAACGCTCGCGGAGCGCGGGATATTCCCGATTGTAGAGTTTGTCGGAAATCGCGACCATCGCGATTCGCTCCCCGGCATAACTGAATATCTTCGAGGCGGAAATCATCAGCACACAGTTGTCGGTGTAGCGGGCCACAGTCGGCTGGTAAGGCGGTTGGAACGGCACTGAACGGTTCTTCCTGAAATCCATGCAAAGGTAGGCCATATCCTCCAGAGCGATCACATCATGCTTGGTGCATAGCTCGCCAAGGCTTTTCAACTCACCCTCCGTCAGGCAGACCCACGACGGGTTGTTAGGATTTGAATATACTATCGCGGCCACTCGTCCGTCACCAAAGACCTCCTCCAGTTTTTCACGAAATTTATCTCCTCTGAAATCATAGAGGTCGAACATTCTGGTCTTGAATCCAATGACCTTTGCCTGAACATAATGCGACGGGAAACCAGGGTTGAGATAGACAACCGTGTCCTTAGCCGGGTTCATCTGGACGCACTCCAGCAGCAGGTTGTAACACCCTTGCATAGAACCCACAGTCGGTACGATGCCTTCCGGGGATATGTCCACCCCGACAAACGCCTTGATGAAACGTGAGCCGTTCTCTTTGAGCTCAGGGATGCCGCATGCCGGAGGATAGACCGACGCATCTCCGCTGTCCAATGCCTTCTTCTGGGCCTCAATGCCAATCCGGCATGCGTCCAAACCTGGAATGCCGAACTCCAGATGCACAAACTTCTCACCGGAAATCCTTTCCAGTTCATGAGCCACATTGACACACTGGCGGATCGTCGTACGACCGATGTCCGCAATGTCAAGCCTTTGCAGGACTTCATCTACAGCAGTCTTGGAGATAGGTTTCATTTCGAGAAGTTTTTGGAGACCTCAAGTCCGGCGTTGAATGCCGCGATATTCATTTCCACAATCTTCTCACCCTTGCGGGCAAACACATTGGTGATGCCCTCACGGAGTTTCTCCGGCTCGAGGATCCCCAAGACAGCGGCCGAGGCTCCGAGCAGAACCATGTTGGCGCTCCGCGGTGATCCTGTCTGTTTTGCGATCTCGTCACAGTCAAGGGTGATCACGTTGCCGACTCTCTGAAGTTCGGAAGTAATTTCCTCGACAGGAGGATAATTCGGGATATTCACAAACGGGGTTGAATTGGTGACGATCCAGCCGTCCTTTGAGAGCCACGGCAGGTAGCGGAGAGCCTCCATCGGCTCCAGAGAGAGGATGAGGTCGCACTCACCTTTAGGGATCAGATCGCTCCAGATCCGTCCGGTGCTGATGCGAAGGTTGCTCTGCACGTCGCCACCCCTCTGGCTCATGCCGTGCACCTCAGCCTGTTTCAGATGAAGGTTCTGGTCAAGCGCCGCCCAACCGATCACTGTCGCGATAGAGAGGATTCCCTGTCCTCCTACTCCTGATAGAATAATATCTTTCTTTGCCATATCAATTATGCTTTTTTGTTGGCCGCCGCATGACGCTTAGCTGTCTGAATGCATTCACGGCGGCAGATAATGACAGAGACACCGCTGTAGTTGATCTCCTCGTGGATAACTTCCTCCATGTCTGGATAGTTCTTCGGAAGAGGAATGATCGTCCTGATGTGCTCCGGCTCCACACCAAGGCCCTTACAGATCTCCTCAAGCCTGCCCGTTCCGGCGGAGTCCTGTCCTCCGGTCATGCCGGTCGTCAGATTGTCGGAAATGCAGACCGTGACACTGGCTCCGGCGTTGACACAGTCCAGGAGACCGGTCATTCCGCTGTGGGTGAAAGTCGAGTCACCGATCACCGCAACAGCCGGCCACACACCCGAATTGGCCGCACCGAGTGCCATCGTGACGGATGCTCCCATCTCCACACAGGTCTGGAACGAATTGAACGGCGGCATATACCCAAGCGTGTAACAGCCAATGTCGCTGAACACACGGGCCGTAGGAGCATATTCCTTAAGGGCCACATTAAGTGCGGTGTAGAAGTCGCGATGACCGCAGCCCTGGCAAAGCGCCGGCGGACGCGGAACCGCCACCTTTGATTTTGAATATGCCTCCACAGGCGGCAGGCCAAGGGCTTCGCGCACGCAGTCCGGTGTGAGTTCGCCGGTTCTCGGGAGAGTTCCGTCAAGACGGCCAAGGATCTTTGTCCATCTTCTGTCCTCCGGATCGTAAAGGATTCCGCGCAGCCTCTCCTCGATAAGTGGCTGTCCTTCCTCCAGCACGAGAATCGCGTCGCAGGAAGCCGCCATCTCCCGAGCCAAAGCCTTCGGGAATGGGTAACGTGTCACCTTGAGGGCCGGATAAGGGCATCCGTCCGGAAAATTCTCCATCAGATAGTTCCAGGCTATCCCGCAAGCTATGATTCCCATCCTGTGGTTATGCCCCTCGAAGTAACAGTTGTCATTCGAGGCCACGGAATCTTTCTCGAATGACAGCACATCGTCAGCCAACTGCCTGACACGCTTCCTGGCGTTGGCCGGCAAAGTCACCCAGTTTTTCTCGTGAACCTCATCAGGAAAATGCACCTCGTTCTCACGCCTTGTCTCCCCGGTCTCCACCACAGCCCTGGAATGTGCCATGCGGGTCGTCAGGCGCATAAGCACAGGAATATGGTTGGTTTCGGAATAGTCAAAAGCCTCACGCACCATGTCGTAGGCCTCCTGCTGATTTGACGGCTCGAAGCACGGCATCATGGCGAAGTCAGCGTAAAACCTCGAATCCTGCTCGTTTTGGGAGGAGTGCTGGGACGGATCGTCACAGGCCACGACCACAAGACCTCCGTTGGCCCCTGTCACAGCCGAATTGACAAACGCGTCCGCACAGACATTCATCCCGACGTGCTTCATGCACACAAGAGCGCGTTTTCCCGAATATGAAACGCCAAGCGCGGACTCCATCGCCGTCTTCTCGTTCGAAGACCAGTCGCAATGGATTCCGCGCTCTTTTGTTAAAGGATGGGATTGGATATATTCAGTTATTTCAGTCGAAGGCGTGCCCGGGTACGCATAAACTCCGGAAAGTCCGGCGTGCAGAGCCCCCAACGCCAAAGCCTCATCACCCAATAGAAGTTTCTTTTCCGACATAACTCGTAGCGATTTACATTTATTGTGTTATTTCGGCTACAAGTTACGAAAAATCTCAAATATTCAAAAATTTCTTTCAGTTCTCAACAACCATTTCAATTTATCGGCAATTTGTTAATTCGGCATTCATTCTCTGCCCCACGACTCTCAATATATCCCCTTCGCCGAGCGGTTCATAGGCCCCGTCCTTGGCCTCGAAGATTATTGTTCCGGATTCAAGGGATTCCGAATTGTGCCAAACGTTCACAGGAACAACGCAGATCGGCACCGGATCCCCCGCCCTATAGACAACCGACTCCGTGACATTTCCGTCGTTGTCATAGAACTTCTGGCGTATCGCCCCACGGATCACAACCACCGTCTCCGATGACATCCTGTGCCGATGCACCGGCACCTCCGTCCCCGGCTCCATGGCGTTCAGCATCCTCTGCGACCCATCCTCCGCCGAATTCCGCAGATCATAATTCATCCTAAGCCTCGGCGACCTCTTCGCCTGAGCCGTCAAGTTATCAAGCAATGTAGAATCAATCAGCATAATCACTCCTCCAAAATCAATTATCAACGCCACAAAGATACAAAAAGGTCCTGATTACAACGTAAGTCCCACACCTAAAGACATCTTATTAACAAATTATTAGTGATGCGATAAATCGGTATCTATCATTTGTAATTCATTATATTTTAACACTTTATATATGCTTAGGCTTGTTCACGATTTGAATCGCTATCCG
>DCCQ01000055.1 GCA_002314195.1 Bacteroidales bacterium UBA1077
GATAATGACCTAATTAGTAGTCAGATCGAAGATATCACATTGATTTAAGAGGCGGCTTGGGGGGCAGCGCCATGGAAAAAATCGTGGAAAAAATCCGGAAAAATATTACCGACTTTGTTTGGAAATTTGTGGGGGGGGGCTATTTTTGTGCCAAAAAAAATATTTTTATGAAAAAAATCATTTACGCTTTGATTTCAGCCACAATCATGCTTGTATGCGGTTGTGGCAAGGAGGGCTCCGGTAACGAGCAAGTAATCAGCCCAGAGGACACCATTACCTGGGCGGCCCTTATCAAGGAATATCCTTTCCTTGATGGTTTTCCTGTGTTTGACGGAGATGTCGAGAACTGGCAGTACAAGGAGCTCGGCAGTGACATGAAGACGGTGACATTCTTCGACTACAAATGCGAAGAGCCCGTGGCGACAACCTACTACGCCAAGTTCGTTCCGGCCGGGTTCACAAAGAGCGATGGCTCGGAAATCTATCGTAAGACCGTCGGTGAAACCATATATGTCTTCACCGGAAGTTATAGCGGCGGCAATTTCGCGCTGAGTTTTTCTGTCGACTCCAAGTAAGCGATGAAATTCCGAAATATCTTAACCTGCGTTTCAGTGGCAATGATGCTGCTCGCAGGCATCTCGGCAAAGGCCCAGACTCCCGTTGGCAAGAAAGCTCGGAAAGAGAAAGACGACGATGTGAAAGTCAGAATCTGGCTCAACAAAGGTGAGCGGAAAGTTCTCGACGGCTATCTCCGCTCTGCGCTTGTCAATCGCCCGGACAATATCGAGTTCAGCCTGACTCCTGATGGACAGAGAACAAGATATATCAACGAGGATGTCGATTCCCTTCTTCTTGAAGGCACTGACAAGTATGTGAAGCGCCTTGTCAAAGTATTGGGTGCTTTCGGAGGAAAGGCAGATGTCCAATGGGTGCGTGAGGAGTATCGAGGCAAAGGTATTGACCTGTACTCTCTTTTCACTGTCGAGTCCGAAAGGATCGGACGGAACATCACTGTCGTGCGTCCGGTGCGTGGATGGTACTTGAGCATAGCGGGAGATATGGCGATCATGGTCGGCACCGACACTCGCAACAGCATCTTTGACAGGGCTGAGCCTCCGATGTACACGTCGATGCTAAACACATATTTCGGAAAGATCTATGACTATCCGGAATTTGCCGCGAAGATAAAGGCAGGGGAGTTCAAGACATTTATGGATGTCATCTATGCCTGGGAAGCGGCCTATGGTGGAACTGTTCGCCGTACAGAAGGCAAACTGAAAACGGGACAGATCGGCGTTCAGAATGGAATAGCCGCATCCGACGCGAAAAAAAATGTCGGTTGGAAGCGCACAAAATCCGAAATAGTATTCCCGAAATACGCAAGGACTCTTCAGGTTGGAGCTTCCTTGGCAATGTCTGATGGAGCAAAGGTCATGAAGCATGCCACTGACGATGCGTCAAAGTCGTCGTTCAAGATGGTCGTGCCTCCTGTGATGATATATTCAGACATCTGCTTCCTTGATTTCGGTCGTTTCGGAGGCATCGGCTGGACCTTTGGCGGGGAATATTCCCGTTACAGCTACAACTGGATGCTGGACAATGGCTACGGTGACAAGCAGCAAGACACTTTCTGCAACAGGGTTGATCTCGCCGCCGGCCTCAGCTATCACCTCACTCTCTGCAACCGTCTCGAACTCTATGCGCGCGGTATGGTTGACGCAGGCCTGATAGGTGAGCACACCACCGACCATGAAAGCGGCGAGGAAGCCAGTTCGACATTCAACAAAATGGACACAAAGATGTCTTTCATCGCCACAGCCGGTCTTAGATGGTATTTCTGCAAGAAAGCAGGCGTCTGGGTAGAGGGTGGCCACGACACTGGCTATGTCTCCGCTGGATTGTCATTCAGGTTCTGACGCATTATTCGTGAATAAAGATCGCCGCGCTGCTCAGACTGATGTTTTTGGTCGGGCGGCGCGGTGATTATATTCCTCTTCTTATTCTCGTAAACGTGAGTCGATGATGATTGTGACAGGCCCGTCGTTTACAAGAGCGACCTGCATGTCAGCACCAAAAACGCCCCTGCCGACAGGTCTGCCGATCGCATCAGAGACCTCCTCACAGTACTTTTCGTACAAGGGGACGGCCACATCGTGACCCGCGGCACGTATGTACGATGGACGGTTTCCTTTCTTCGTAGAGGCCGTCAATGTGAATTGCGACACCGCCAGAATCTCGCCTCCGATGTCTGTGACACTTCTGTTCATCACCCCGTTCTCATCATTGAATATCCTCATGCCCACAGTCTTCCCCACAAGCCACCGCATGTCCTCTTCCGTGTCCCCGCTCTCGACTCCGACAAGCACCAGAATCCCCTTGCCGATCTTTGACACGGTCTTGCCAGCAATCTCAACGCTTGCCCGCAGCACTCTTTGAATCACCAATCTCATTATATCACAACTGTTTACTTTTTCATCTGTTTTGCTGGACGTTCGTCTTTTAATGACATATTCCTTCATAAAGTTAAGAAAAACTCTTTGAAGTGAGCAAGCATATTCAATAATAAAACTACATTTGCAATGAAATAATTTGTGCGATGGTAGTAAAACTCAAAGGGGTGGCTCCTCAAATCGGGGAGCGTGCGTTTGTCGCTGAGACGGCGGCGGTCATCGGTGATGTTAGGATCGGTGACGACAGTTCGGTTTGGTACAGCGCTGTGATCAGAGGTGACGCAGGCCACATTGACATCGGTTCGAGAGTCAGCATCCAGGATGGAGCCGTGATCCACTGCTCGACTGGCGATGGTTTGGAAACCGTCATTGCGGATGATGTCGTCGTCGGCCATAACGCGACCATCCATTCGGCGCGCATTGAAAGTCATTGCCTTATCGGCATGGGTTCGACCATCCTTGACAAAGCCCACGTGGGTTCAGGCTCCATCGTCGCCGCCGGCGCTCTCGTGCTCGGCAAAACCGAAATCGGCCCGAACGAACTATGGGGCGGTGTCCCCGCCAAATTCATCAAGAAAATCACGCCGGAGGCCGTAGAGAGGACAATCGACCACGGAGTCAATGAATATGTCACCTGGGCGCACGCCTTCGCTGACGAAACAGAAACGATCATTGCGTAAATACTCCGCTAAGATCCAACTCGCTCAGCAACTCTGGCATATGGCTCTGAATATTATAGCTGCGGGACAATTTTTCTCGAAAAAAGATTTGCTTTAAAGACAAAAAAAGATAAATTTGCAAGTAAAATAGTAAGACATTTAGACAAGACATAATTTTTATTAACAGGCGTTAATGTCCGTGCTTCCTTGAAACTTCGACACTTTCAACAGTAGCACAACGGAGTTAACGCCCACGCAGTTCAGAGAACTCGTGGGCTTATTCGTTGGAATGTGCTACAGGTAGTCGAAGACCTCAAGGAGCAGACCAATGCGATAAGCCCACGTTTTTGTATGATTCCTATAAATGGCATTATTCTGGATTCCAGAAAATTTTTCTCAGGCTTTGATGAGACGATTGCATCAAGAGTGAAATCTAGAGTGATTGTACAGGACCTATGGCAACTATAGACAATGTTCATATTAAAGCGATGATGGACATAGCATCATCCAAGGATTTTATCCCTAAAGAAAGTCCTGACGGATTTCCTTATTGGGGTGTCTATGCAGGAGAATTGGAGAGTCTGACCGGACGTAAACTGCTGGGAGTAATTCCATTTTCAGAGATAAACTCATTGTGTTTGTTAAGCAATGAAAAAAATCGCGATCTGGTCAACAAGACTATTCAATCCATTGTTCTAAGATTTGCCGCGGCATTGCCCAATGGAATGTGCCGCATTACAGCTTATGACGGAACAGGGATGGGCGCCAACCTCATAACCCTGCCTTCTCTGTGCGATGTTTGTCCTGACAGTAAAATCATAACAGACAGTTACGAATTTCAGGACAGCCTCAAAAAACTTCAAGATCATGTTCCGTATGTGATACAGAAGGTGTTGGGATATAAGCATTCCAATCAGAATTTGCTTGAATATAACCGGACAGAAACCGGACATCGAGAGCCTTATCGCATCTTGGTAATTGCGGATTATCCGAAAACATTGAATGAAGGCCACTGCAGAATTCTTGATGTGATTATAAAAAACGCAAAGAAAACTGGAATATTCGTAATAATAAGTTATGACACGACTTGTGAAATGATAGACTATTCCGGAAAATACAGTCCTTTTGTCGAACTGATGAACCGAATGACTGTAATCTATGAGAAGAATGGTGTCTTCCATTTCAAGAATATCCCGAATGAAGATATTCTGCAACGCTTCAAACTCAGGCTTGATCCCGGAATAATAAACAATACAGATAATGTTCTGAAATTTATTGAGGAAAAGGGACGCGATTCTTCAATATGGGAATCATTGATGCTTGTCGATAATCTGCCGAATCAGACAGATTGGTGGAACGATTCGAGCGCGGACTGCCTAAGCATTCCGTTTGGAGTCTCGTCTGATGACAAGGTCACCAATCTCATGATAACTCAAGTCAACGGACAGAATGTGGCTGTTGTGGTCGGTGTTTCAGGTTCTGGCAAGAGTGTTTTCCTCAGGACAATCATAATGAGCGCCGCCGTTCATTATTCTCCAGAGGAACTGGAATTATACTTGATTGATTTTTCTGGAGTGGAGTTCTCTGCTTTCGCTGACTACAAACTACCTCAGGCCAAGGTGATCGCCCCGGAAAGTGAACGGGAATATGGAATAAGCGTTCTTCAGCGGATCAGGGAAGAGGGAACCCGGCGTATGGAACTCTTCAGACAGGCTGGTGTGAACAGCATAAGTGATTACCGCAGGCTGAATCCGGATAAGCTATTGCCACGAATACTCGTGATCATTGACGAATTTCAGAAATTGTTTGAGAATGACATGGACAAAATCTCTGAGGAGTCAGAGAGCATAATACATATAATTATTCAGGAATATAGAAAATTCGGAATCAACCTGATCCTTGCGACCCAAAGAATCAGCAAATATGCCAACAAGGTGGAACTCGGCATGATTGCGAACCGGGTCGTGTTTGATTGGGCGGAGGATGATCCTCAGTATTTGTTTGCTGGAAAAACTCCGGCAGTGTCTCTCTCTACTGGCGAATGTATCTACAAGAACAAGACGAACAGGAATACCGATAATGACGTGGTGAAATCCTATAATCTTGAACAGGAGCAACTTAAAGAGTTGCTCCCTCAGATGGAGAAATTTGCGGTCAAGCATAATATGCTGGCCAAAGACCAGATTGTGTTCCGAAGCGAGGCTCCAGTGTTCCTTAAGGATAACAGGGCTTTGGGCAAAATTAAAAAGTCCGAACTGCCGTCAATGATCAAGATTTATCTCGGTGAACCGATCGCCATCACCGAGGAACACGTTTACATTGAACTGCAAAGGAATTCCAACGCCAATCTGCTTGTTGTAGGAGGAACTGGGACTGATACCGGCGAGAGAATCGCAATCAGCTGCGTGGCAAGTCTGTTGGCCGCCCATGAAGACAAAACCGCTCATTTTGCATTCTTCAATTATATTCCTGTTGAAGAGCGATTCCACTCAAAACCGGAAGAATTGTATTCTGCAATTCCATTTTCCCATGATTTTGTTGAAGAAGATGGCCTGAAGGACTACCTTGATAAACTGAAGGCGGAAATAGAGCGACGCAAGTCCGATAAGTTAATTCCTAAAAGGCATATTTATTTGTCCATATATGCCTTTCAGATGGCATTCGCTTTCAGAAGCACCGATGAATACGGGGATCTGTCGGAGATATCCAAAATCTTGTCATTCATCCTTGAGCAGGGACCGCTCGTCGGCGTGTTCACAGTACTTCAGGTGGACTCATTGGATTCAATGTCAAAATCCTTGGGCCGTGCACTGGACAAGTTCAATCATAGGATAGTACTGCAGGTGAATGAGGATGAATCCAGAAGTCTTCTGGACTCTCCTGTGGCGAGCCAAATTTCAAAGAACAGGAATGATAACAGATCAAGCTCAAAAAACAGAGCTTACTATTACAACAGAAACAACAATACTATTGTCAAATTTAAACCATACGAATTATGAGCAATGTTGGAATCATCCTCGACTTGGCTACATTAAGAAAACTGAGGCAGCACTTTCAAGAATTGTCAGAGAATCTGCGGCACGAACTTAACGTTACTGACGACAGCATAACTGAAGTTTCTCACACATGGCAAGATGAGAACTTTAAGTCGTTCTGCAACAAATTTGAGACAGACAAACAGCGTCTTATGCCATTGAGCAAGAAAATTTCCGACTTCGATGAACTGTTCTTGAAGCGGATAGAAGAGAAATTGATCAGATACGACAGTCACAAATAGTAATGAGTATGGAAATTTATGGAAATGTCCAGTTAAGGGAACTGGAAGACTTTAAGCAGAATCTGCTGAAACTGTCCGCAGTGTTGGAAGATTACTATGAATTGGTCGGCACCACATTGCGTTTGACATCTCAGAACTGGCGAGACAGCAAGTTTGACGAATTTGAACGGGATTTTCGACGCTATAAGGAAGAAATCAATTCAATCAGCAACGACTATCGCCAATGGGCCAATGGCTATCTTCAGGAGACAATAGACATCATCAAGGACTTTGGCCGCACTGATCCCGGGCTTTAGAAAATCGAGATTTGAGCAATGGGCAACGTGTTTGCAAACGTGGAAAAATGGGCCTTGGGATCTGTCAGGGTCAGTCTTTTGTCGTTCCAAAAGGGTGTGGAAACAGTTAAGGTTGACATTGACGAATGTTCCAAGAAATATTTCGCGGATTTTAAGAGGAATCAGGACATTCTTGAAGAACGCTTGAAGACAGCAGAGAGCGAACTCCGGAAGGCAGAAGATGAGCTGCATGAGCAACAGCAGAATTATGATCAATATGGTGTACCAACAGACTGCAGTAAACAGGAAAAGTGTGTTAACTATTGGCAAAATCGTAAGGATAAATGTGAGTGGGACGTAGAACTGTGCAAGAAGTTGATTGATGAATGCCGCGACAAGTCGAGGGCGCACCTTTTTGAGTTACAGAGGCTTCAAACAGACTTTTCTAAAGCCCAAGACAAACTGAAAGTTCATGCAGATGATGTTGCGGAATATGACAGCGTGGCGATGAATTCTTCTCAAGGCACTGCTACTTCATCTCATCCTTATACTGATAATCATGAATCTCAGCCAGACGGGGCTGATGAAGAGGGAAAAATTGATGGCATTTTGCAATTGACTGGTAAAGTTCCACCAGATTCAAGTATAGTCATTATAGACAATACTCCTTTCGGTGGTTTCGGACGTCTTGTATTGTCATCGGATTCGTCAGGAAGACTTCATGGAGAGTTGAAGGACACAGGGGACTGCACCATATATGTGAATGGAAAGAAAGTCTATAATGGGCCAATGTCAAAATATTGATGGTTATGGGAAATTATTATGATCAAATATGTAAGTTGCGAAGTTCCTTTCTCAATTTCATATCTGATGCAAGGAAAGGATGGAACGATGATGTGCAGAAGAATTATTATGCCCATTATCTTGAACAGATAGATAAGGATTCGAAGACTTACGCTTGGGAGGTTAAAGAGTATATGGAAAAGCTCGCTGAGACAAGGCTCAAGATTGACCGACTGGTAAATCCATTTCCATTATCTCAAAAAATCCATGAGCGAGAGTATTGATATAGTGTCGAGAAAACCACCTGTGGTTTTATTGTATTAACGTATAACTCAATTTATTATGGCGAATAATGACTTTTCGGCGGAAGCTGCCGAGAATTATGAACAGAAATGCTTGTGTGTTCTTGTCTTGGATGTCTCCGGTTCCATGCGCGGAACTCCTATAGAAGAACTTAATAAGGGGCTGAAGGATTTTTATGAGGAAATATCTTCGGATGTGACAACCAGTCAGCGTCTGGAAATATCAATCATCACATTCAGCAATATCGTGATTACATTGCAGGAACCAGCACTGGTGGAGAACTTTACAATGCCGACGCTTTCTGCCAGTGGTTCTACGGAGATGGTGAATGCCATTAATTATGCCATTGACATGGTTGATGCGCGCAAGAAATGGTACAAGGAGACAAATCAGAATTACTACCGTCCGTGGATAATCCTGATGACAGATGGCGAACCGGATGACGATCAAGATGTAGCCGGTCTTGCCCAGCGCATTCAGAATGACACGCGCGACAAGCGTTATGCCTTTCTTCCAATAGGTGTGGAAGGAGCCAATATGACGGTATTGGATCAGATTAAAGGGAATATTCCTGCGATGAAGCTTCAGGGAACAAAGTTCAGTTCTTTCTTCAAGTGGCTGAGTGCAAGTATGGGAACCATCGTGACATCAGAAGAGGGAAAGAAAGTGGATCTGACAGAAGGTGCTGATGATTGGATGTCGGCCTTTACCATCTGAGGTATATTACATTAAATGTAGAGGACTATGGCAAAAAATGATTTTTCGGCGGAAGTCGCTGAAAACTATGAACAGAAGTGCCTGTGCGTTCTTGTACTGGACATATCAGGATCCATGAACGAGATTGTGGATGAATCCAATATGGTAAGCACCGGCCGCACTGTCTTTATTGACGGGAAGACATACAACATAGTTGAGGGTGGTGTCTCAAAACTTGACAACCTTAATGATGGACTGCGGAGTTTTTACAATGAGATAGAGACTGATGATACGACAAGCCAAAGGCTTGAATTGTCGGTGATAACTTTTAATGATACTGTTCAGGTAATCCAAGAGCCGTCATTGATTACAAATTGCGAAGTTCCGCATTTGGAGGCGGATGGGGACACAGCATTGGTGGAAGCTGTCAACGAAGCGATTGCTTTGGTTGACGCGCGCAAGAGATGGTACAAGGAGACAGGGCAGCCATATTATAGACCTTGGATTATCCTGATGACTGACGGCGAACCGAATGGAGGACAGGATATAGCCACTCTTGCATCCAGAATAAAAAAAGACACATCTGAGAAGAGGTATGAATTTTTGCCGATAGGTGTTGACAACGCAAACATGAGTGTTCTCCAGAGTATTCAAGGGAACATCCCTGCCATGAAACTTAAAGGGACAAAATTCAGCTCATTCTTCAAATGGCTTAGCGCCAGTATGGGTACAGTGGTGACAGCTGAAGAAGGCAAGATTGTTGACCTGACCGATGGCGGAACGGATTGGATGGATGCGTTTTCAATCTAAAGACAGGAGAAATGAATATAAGGGTCTTATTGGTTGCGGTGATGGCTCTGTTATCCGTTCAGAGTCATGCACAGCTTGAGGCTTCCGTATTGGAAGACTGCTATGGCGAAATCCGTGCTGACATTGTGAGGGATGCCTGCAAAATTGTCGGCTTTGACAAGAGCGACGTGATGGATTCAATTAAAAATGAATCTCTTCAATCTTTTTATCAGAAATTAAAGAAAGAAACGAACTTCCATGAACTTTACAGAATCCTGCACGACTCTCGTCAAGATCTTTCCGGAACAGATGTCACGGATTATGATTCAAAGATTAAGACGTTCAGAAAATCTGTTGAAATCAAGTTGCTCGTAGCCAATGCAGATGAAGAAAGGGATCTGATCATCCAACGTTTGGGACACTATATCGCACAAATAGACAACCTGACAAAAGAATGCTATTCATTCAACGGCAGTGTGTCGGATGACTACGCTTCTTATCTGGCGGAATATCAAACCGGACGATTTATTTCGCTGGTGCCAGAGGAATTTCGTCAATGCGTAACGGAGTCACCTTTGCCTGATGTTGTGAATACAGATGACAGCGAAAGCTCAAAGAGCAATAATATTGATGATCACATTGGTGTCAAGAAAATTATACTATTATTGTGTCTTTTGATCGCTGCATCGGCAATCATATTACGTCATAAAAAGAGAGTACGGACCGTGAACAACATAGAATGCCGACAGTCTGACAATCAACTTTCGTTAACCACCATAGAGGATGAGCCGCATGCAATGGAGCCGGTAAATGAAAGTCCTTCTGAAAAGAACAACGTTGATTTACCTCCGGAAACGGATGACTTGACTACTGGTTTCATACCTCTGATTGCTGATTGTAAGGGATTTGCGGAAGATGCCGGAGAATGGATTATAGTCGGAGCGTCAGTACAAGGCCATGGCCATATAGAAATGAATTTGCCGTGTCAAGATTCATGTGGATACAAATACTTACATGACGGTTGGGGCATCGCAGTCACTGCCGATGGGGCCGGTTCGGCTGAAAAATCACAGGTCGGGGCCTTGATTGCTGTGCAGAGAGCACTTGTTCATTTTGAAAATCTGGTACATAGAGAGCGTTGGATTGAAGATGATGTTTTGCCGACGGAAGCCAGATGGATGAAATGTTCTTATGACTGTCTCAAACTTATTCATGACGAGATTGAGTCGTTCGCAAAACAGAAGGACGTTGATTTTAAGTCATTGAGTTCAACAATTATTGTTGTCGTACATTCTCCGATCGGACTCCTCGCATGCCATGTCGGAGACGGTCGTGCAGGGTATAAAACCATGGACGGCAGCTGGCACTCTCTCATCACGCCTCACAAAGGAGTCGAGGCCAATCAGACTCTATTCATAACATCGGAATTCTGGAATATTCCATTCTATGAAATGTCTGGAGTTACTGTTCCTGAAGCCCGTGTGATTACAGAAAAGGCATCTGCTTTTGTCTTGATGAGCGATGGCTGCGAACACACTTCCTGGAAATGCAACCAGTATAATCCGGAAACCAACAAATACTACGACCCGAATCTTCCTCATCAGCCATTCTTTGATTCGGTGGTGGACACCCTTCAGTCATTCCGCGAAAATAAGATTGCCGAAGAGGAACGGAAAGATAAATGGGTGTCATTTATCAAGGAAGGCAACAGCTCGTTTTGCAAAGAGTCCGATGACAAGACTATGATTGTGGGTGCTTTATACATGTAGCCATGAATGTATATTCTTCCAAACACGAAAAGATAGCACTTGCTGATGACGCGTTTTCCTCCGGTGGAGAGGGTGAAGTCAGGAAAGTGATTTCCGCGCCTGCACGTTTCCGCAACAGTTGTGTCAAACTGTATTATCAGAAGAAACGGACCGTTGAGCAGGAGAATAAGATCAAGTACATGGTACATAATCCTCCGCAAAAGGTTGCGGGCAATGGTTTCTTGATTGGTTGGCCGTTGGATTCTGTCGCTGATTCAGAAGGACATTTTTTAGGCTTTATCATGCCGTTGGCTTTTACGGACAGCAAACAGCTTATCATTCTGACGGCTCCGAAATTGAGTAAAAAACTTGGAGATGAATGGTTTTCCAGATATGATAGGGCAAGGGGCAAATATGCCCTGATTTCCCGTCTTAAGCTGATAAACAACATCGCTGTTCCTATTCACATACTACATTCAACTCATAAATATGTCCTGAAGGATTTCAAACCGGAGAATGTGCTGATAACCCATGAAGGCAAAGTGACGATTGTGGACATGGATTCAGTACAGATTTCCGAAGGAGAGAAACTTCTGTTTCCTGGAACTGCCGCCACCCCTAATTACATCCCTCCGGAGTTTTATAACAAGGGTGTCGGCAAGGCATCAGATGTGCCTCTGAATGAGTCATGGGATAATTTTGCATTAGGTGTGGTTTTTTATCAAGTCTTGTTCGGATTGCACCCATATGTTGTAACTCCTTGGGTACAGAAAGACCCGAACTGTAGTGAGATATTCCAGAATATCGAACAGAATTTGTTCCCTTATGGCCCTAACGGACAGAAAATAAAGAGCTATCCGCCTCTACACAAGAAGTTTGGGATACTGCCGGCTCAGTTGAAACAACTCTTTCTGAATGCTTTCTCCTCTACGGAAAGCCTGCGACCGGGTGCTGATGAGTGGGGACAAACAATTCATGAAATCGTGCTTGCGGCCGGGCCAGCCATGATACCGCAAGCACCACCAAGGACGCAACCACAGCCAACGCCTGCGCCGGTTTCGGAGACGCCTTCATCTACCCATCCTAAGTCATTGTCTAAAAAATCAAATATAACATTAATTGTGGTGTTAATGGTTATTAACATAATCATTTATATAATAACTCATCTTCTCGTGAACAATTAACCAGTGTTACCAATCAAATGAACGGTGCTTCTAACATTCAAAAAATAATCTGTCAGCAAAAACGGAAAGCCGCACTGATAGGCGTTCTTACATTGGGCCTGTCCAGTCTGTCAATACTTGGTGTTGGCGATACTTGGCGCAGCAACATATTTGCCGGAACTTCTCTGGATCATGGAGGACTCGGATTTGTGCTGAAAGCAATTTCATTTGTCTTTCTCACTGTTCTGCTTGCCATACCTTTCTTTATTCTGTCAGTCATCCAGCTGATTTATTACAGTATTGTCTTGAAATCAATGAAATAACAATCATGCCGACATTTACAGCCAAACGTGTTTCCTCTAACCAGAATGTACTGTTTCCGGATATGTTGGAAATAGGCAACTCCACCGTGTCTTATTACAAAGGATATGTATTGGGTTATAAGACGACTGTTATCGCAAGACAAAACATCGCAAGTGTCTCATTGGATAGAGGTTTGTTTTTTACAGATGTGATTATCTCAAGCAAAGGTGGCGAGCGAATTGTCGCTCAAGGATTCAGCAAATCAGATGCTGCTCAAATTTTGGGACTCTTGACATAAAATTAGAAACATATAATTAAGACATAACATGGCATCGTATGATGATTATTTACAGTACCTCAAGATTGTAGATGACCAGACACTTGAGGAACTACACCATAAGGAGAAAGAACTTGCGGCGCAAATCGCTGCTTTGCAGAAGTCTCATCGCGAAGAGATTAAGCAGCTGGAATCTAAGTTTAACGCAAGGGCATTGGATCTTAAGTCGCAATATGACCAGAAGGGAAAAGAACTTTCCGCGCAGGTTGCCGCTTTACAGAAGTCTCATCGCGATGAGATTCAACAGTTGGAATCCGCGTTTAATACAAAGACCCTGGAGCTGAAATCACAATGCAAAAAGTCAATCGAAGACAACAACAGTAAGTGTAAAAGTGAAATTGATGCGGTCAAAAAGCAAGCGGAAGTCCTTGTTAGGTCAATTAAAGATGAGATGGATCAAAAAGTGACTGAAGACAAAAATGTGCTTCAGGCCATGAAAGACAAAGCAACAACTCAAATTGATGCCTGTAAGAAATCCGTTTCTGAACTTAAGGCAAAGAATCAGGCCGCGGCAAAGGAAATCAAGGCTCTGCAAGCGCAGAACGACCAACTCCTCAAGGAAAAAACCGAGGTTGAACATGAGAAAGACCTTTGTAGCAGTAAAAGTAAGATCTGGAAGATATCATCGATTCTCTCCCTTGCGATGACTTGTGTCGCTATCATTGTTGCTTTGTCACTAAATAATCATCGTGTTCCTCCTACAGAGGATGAGTCAGAATTAGAGCCTAATATTGTTATAGCGCCAGATGGCATCAAGGCTTTCTTGCCTATGGCAGGAACTCCGGCGGTTCTTGAAATCAATGGCGAGGAATATATTAGAAGAGATTCTCTTATCATTGCGGTGGATTTCACCAAAGATTCAATTATTAGCGCAGCCAATGATTATATAGAACAACAATTACAAGCACGAGATTCCTCTATAGTTATTTGCTCAGATACTTTATGAGATATCAGAGGCAACTACAGAACAAAGATCATGAGATTAAAAAAAACTATTTAATTTAGAATAATGCTGTATCAATGTATTCTTAATGACAAAAGCAACCATGGACAACAAAAATATAAAGATAAATTCTTCGCTGCAAACCGAAGATGCATCAACGATAAGAATTAAAGATGAGCTTAATGAAGCCTTGTTCAACACAATGCGCCTGGGAGCGTGCCGGTATGATCTGTTGGCGGCTTACAAAGCACGGAAAAAGTGTTACAAACTTTGTCAAAAACAAACATCAATTCCAGACTATAAGGAATATGTGGATGTTTACCAACTTGACAATTTCCCTGACGAACTGAAAAAGGCTGATTACGGAAAACAATATGTCAAATTATTACTATGGACAGTGATTTGCGCCATTATTTGTGCCATTACGATTGTTGCTATAATAGATTTATTTTATGGTTTCGCGGATTATGGGTATATTGATCCAGCAATATGTGTATACATCATAATTGCTGTTATCTCAGGTGTTATGACCCATTACCTTACAAAAAAGATGATAGCATTGTCAAAGTCAATAAGGTCATTGACTAAATAGCGATTTTCGCCGTTGATCATATTCATTTTCTCGTTCTCTTCTTTGCGAATATTCTAGAACGACAATCAACGCCCGTCTTTGCCTTTCACCACAGACATCGTGCTTCTATATATTCTATGTCGCAAATTTTTACCGCCAAATGGCGGTAATGTATTTTATTTGTCCGCACTTTGTGCTTAAATGAATGATATTTAAAAAGATTATAATCGCCAATTCAAGTTAATAGTG
>DCCQ01000131.1:0-7489 GCA_002314195.1 Bacteroidales bacterium UBA1077
CACTTGCTTTTTGACTCTGCCTCAAACAAATCAAAACAACTTCTTATGGGAATACGGAATATTTTGACTAAATTGCAATGTTTTGGGCTGGCCGTTGCGGCAACGGTTTCGCGCGAGATGACACATGGAATCAGAACGTTTGTCACGATGCGGTTCACCCAAGGCGCATTTTAAAATAACTAAACGACTTAAGATCATGTCACTGAACAAAGTAATGCTGATCGGTAACGTTGGAAAAGACCCCGAAGTACGTTACCTTGATGGAAACAACAACCCCAATTCAGGAAGCACAAAGGTGGCGACGTTCACCCTTGCGACGACTGAACGCTATCGTGACCGCAATGGAGAACTTCGAGAGAATACGGAATGGCACAACATTGTGGCCTGGAGGAATTCGGCTGATGTGGCGGAGAAATACATCCGCAAAGGCACTCAGGTTTACATTGAGGGCAAGCTGAGGACCCGGTCGTGGACAGACCAGACTGGCAACAAGAGGTACACAACGGAAGTCACTGTCGACAATCTGCAGTTGCTTGGGAGGAAGTCTGACAATCCAGGGGCACAGGGAGGTTACCAGCAACAACAGCAGCCGGCTCAACAATCAAGTTACCAACAACAGCCGGTTCAGCAGCCCCAGCAGCAGACTCCAGTGAATCCGATCGAGGTCGCCGCGGCCGACATGCCGCAGGATGACCTTCCGTTCTAATATTCAGGAATATACAAACGAATATTATCAGATATGAGTTCAAAACTTGACGTAGTCCTTGGCCTCCAGTGGGGAGACGAAGGAAAAGGTAAGATTGTGGATGTGCTTGCAGGCCGCTACCCGGCCGTGGCGAGATTCCAGGGTGGCCCGAACGCCGGGCATTCCCTGCATTTCGACGGCAAGAACTTCGTGGTGCGCAGCATCCCTTCGGGAATATTCCGCGAAGGATCCACCAACATCATAGGAAGCGGTGTCGTTCTGGATCCGATCACATTGAGAGAGGAATGTGCGAATGTGGAGAAGATGAACATCAACCCGAAAGAGAAGCTGTTCATATCCAAGAAGGCCAACCTGATCCTTCCTACCCACCGCCTTTTGGACGCGGCTTACGAGGCGGCTGCCGGAAAGGGCAAGATCGGCTCCACCCTCAAGGGCATCGGACCGACCTACACCGACAAGATCAGCAGACACGGCCTGAGGGTCGGCGACATTCTCGCCCCTGATTTCAAGGAAAGATTCGAGAAACTCAAGGCCAGACATATTCAATTGCTCTCAGACCTGCACTTCGAGTGCGATCCTGCCAAGGACGAGGCCGAGTGGATGAGTGCCATCGAGTTCCTCAAGGGATTCAAGCTGATTGATTGCGAGTACTTCGTGAACAAGTGGCTGGAAGACAAGCCTATGCTTGCGGAAGGAGCGCAGGGTTCAATGCTTGACATCGACTACGGTTCCTATCCATTCGTGACATCATCCTCCACCACAGTCGGTGGGGTCTGCACCGGACTTGGAGTCGCCCCGTCAAAGATCGGACACGTCTATGGAATATTCAAGGCTTACTGCACCCGTGTGGGCAGTGGTCCGTTCCCGACAGAGTTGTTCGATGAGACCGGAGAGAGGCTCCGTCAGGTAGGACACGAGTTCGGAGCCGTCACAGGCCGTCCTCGCCGCTGCGGATGGCTGGACCTCGTGGCTTTGAAATACACCGTGATGATCGACGGCGTGACCGACCTCATCATGATGAAATCCGACTGCCTTGACGATTTCGAGGCAATCAAGGTCTGCACTTCCTACAAGGTGGACGGCAAGGAGACCGACCAGGTTCCGTTCGACATCGCCGCAGAGATCGAGCCGGTTTACACCGAGTTCCCGGGCTGGAAGAAAGACCTCACCGGAATCCGCAAGGATAGCGAACTTCCACAGGAATTCAAGAACTACATCAAGTTCATGGAGGATTATCTCGGAGTGCCGATCAGCATTATCTCCCTCGGTCCTGACCGCGAGGCGACCATCGAACGATAAGAAAACTCCTTTTTCTTACACACAAGGCATCTATATGTATGAGAGCGTATAATCTGGGATTCATCTCCGACAAGGACATCTACGGACACGTGCAGGACACAGTCCGCCTTTATCGGCGCAGCATAAACCTGAGCGAGTTCAACGAGAACATCGTCGATCCGATAAAATTGACCTTTGACGCAAAGGTTTACAGAAAGTCTATGGAACAGGTCATCTCGGAGGAGTGCTCCCGTCAGATTGACAAGTCAAACACGAACCGCATCGGCTATTTCCACCAGCAGCTTTTCAACTACGCGGGGAACGGATGGATTGTTCCGTCGGCAGGTTTTGATGTGGAGAACCACGAAAGGCACATCTTCGTGGAAATGAAAAACAAGCACAACACAATGAACTCCGCATCTTCTCAGAAAACTTACATGAAGATGCAGAACAAACTGTTGGAGGATGATCAGGCCGCCTGCTGGCTTGTCGAAGTCATTTCCACCAAGTCAAAGGATGAACCTTGGAAGGTATCCATTGATGGCCGGCCGTTCCAGCATAACAGGATTCGACGGATGTCAATGGACAAGTTCTACGAACTGGTGTTCGGTGACAGGACTGCGTTCTTCCGGCTTTGCGAAGCCCTGCCCGACATTATTGAGGATGTTGTTTCAGACAATAAGGAATTACTCTGGCAAAATTCTGTCTACGAGGAACTGATGAGTTTCAACCCGGATGTGTTGAAGAGCCTGTACCTGCTTGCGTTCTCTACCTATGAGGGATTTGATTCTCTCTGCCAATACCCCGGATAGAAATGAGTTGTTCTGACACAAGAATATCCCCAAACAATTTTGCGGATGTCATGGGGGTGTCCCGATCGACCGTACGCTATTGGGTGGATTCCGGGAAATATGTCTTGGAGGATGATGGTGACGGTCCTTGTTTCTTGATGAATGATTTGAGAAATGTCCCCGAAATTTCCCAGATGCTGTCCGGCAAATGGGACGAGGAGATGCAGACCAAGCCATCCAGACAATACTCTTCCGTTGAGCTTTTCGCCGGGGCGGGAGGATTGGCCTTGGGCATGGAGCTGGCAGGGTTCAAACACGTTCTTTTGAACGAGTTTGACCATAACGCCTGCGAGACATTGAGAATGAACCGTCCCGACTGGAACGTGGTCGAGGAGGATATCCACACCATGGATTTCACTGGTCTGAAAGGCAAGGTGGACTTTTTGTCGGGAGGATTTCCTTGCCAGGCGTTCTCATACGCAGGGAAACGTCTTGGATTTGAGGAAACCAGAGGCACCCTGTTCTTTGAACTTGCGAGAGCGGTCAAAGAGATTCAGCCGAAAGTTTTTCTGTGCGAGAATGTCAAGGGACTACGTGAGCATGACGGAGGACGCACTTTGGAGACAATCACCAACATCATAAAGGAGTTGGGGTACTCATTGATCCCGCCTCGCGTCCTGAAAGCGGTCATGTACAAGGTTCCTCAAAAAAGGGAAAGACTGTTTCTGGTCGCGGTCAGGAATGACTTGGCTGACAGGGTCTCTTTCGTGTGGCCGGCTCCGTACAGCCGCGTCATGACCTTGCGTGACGCCTTCTACGCAGGAGATCTTTATCCAGTGGACGTACCGGAAAGCGAATGCCAGCAGTACCCGGAGAAGAAAAGGAAGGTGATGGATTTGGTGCCGATGGGCGGGGACTGGCGGGACTTGCCGGAGGCTGTGGCCAAAGAATATATGAAAAGCAGTTACAACCTCGGAGGCGGCAAGACAGGAATGGCCCGGCGGTTGTCTTTGGACGAACCAAGCCTTACCTTGACGTGCGCACCTGCACAAAAACAGACTGAACGCTGCCACCCAACTGAGACCCGCCCATTGTCCGTCCGTGAATATGCCAGAATCCAGACATTCCCGGACGAATGGAACTTCTCCGGGAACTTGTCATCCAAATACAAGCAGATAGGTAATGCGGTTCCAGTCAATCTGGCCTATGCCATGGGACGGGCGCTCATCCGCCTGATGAACCAGATAGAGAAACTCTGAATAACACTACAGACTGAGCGTCAAACCGATTGCCCAATGCTTGAATTCAGGCCAGTAGTCGGTGTCCATAATGTTCATCGGAGAATATTTCGCATAGACACCCACATCCCTGAAATTGAGCTGGAACATCAAGTCCACTGTAGCGAGGTTGCAATGCGCTCTCTTGTACTTGTCTTTCTGCTTCTCATCGTTCAGCCTGTACTTGTTGACAATCGAACTGCAGGCGTTGAGATTTACCACAGGTCCCACAGAGAATCTGACTCCACGATAGAAGTTGACTCCGAAGACAAACGGGAATGTGACACTGAACACTCTCAACTTGGAGACTTTCGGTTCGGATTTCTCCGGCCATCCCCCGATCAGGATATTCCCTTCATCATCTTTCGTCATCATACCACTTTTGGTCATAGCGAAATTCTTCCAGGAAAAACCAAGACCGTAGTTGAACGTCATGAAACTTGACAGTTTGAAATAATCGTCACACAAGTTGAAGAACACCTCATACGAGCGCTGGGTTCTGAAATCCACATTGCCATAGTTGACATTCAGCAAAGCCATTCCGAAATTGCCTGGCTCGACCACATAGCCACGGCGCACGCTTGTCCTGTTCACCACCTTGTGATAAAAAGGCAAATTGAAGTCTAATCTCGACTGATCTCCATCCTCATCCACATCGCGGCCTATGGACAAACGGAACCGTGACGTATCACTCTTGACAACATTGGAATTAGTGTAAGTGTACGAGAATGACGAATCACTCTCTGAGCCGAATATCTCCATCTTATAATAGACCTCTTTTTTAGGGTCATAATGCTGTTTGACGGAATCAGGACTATAGACGATTATCAAGGAATCAGACAGATGGTTCAACTTTTTCCCGTCTGAGTTGTAACGAACCTTGACGCCCGGCTTCTTCACTTGAATCTTCAAGGTATCAGCCGGGTCGATGATCTTGAATTCAGAGCGGCGTGAGGCTCCTGTCTGTGCGGACGCAACGTAAACGCACAAGAGCGATATTAGCAACACAGATAATAACTTCTTCATAATCTTTATCTTATCTTTGTTTAAACATTTTCTTAAGATCATTCATGGTGGCTTTACCCCTGAGATAGACCACTGTCACATAGGCTTGCTCAAACGGTCCTTGAGCCTTATCATCAAGTTCATAGCCAACAATTGTTTTGCCGTCGGAACCTTGGGTGACCTTTTCCCGTCCTATCCCCTTAAGCTGGAAACCGACATATTCATTCTCTTCGGATCCGTTTGTCCGCAATCTCAAAAGGGCATAATACATCTGTCCTCCGACATAATCGATCTTCCGGTCAATCGCATTGCGGGAATCCGCCTCCACCAAAGACGCCACCCTGTCAATTGTCTTGGCACCCGCCTTGAAACTGATGCTGCGGAAATACTTCAGATTGTATGGTTTGAGTTCAGCCCCGCTCACTTCCGACATGGAAATCTTGGACATGTCTGAAACATCAACAATAGAGCAGTTGAACAGACTGTCGATTTGAAGTCCTTTCTGCGCATGAGCATGAAGCAAGGCAAGAAAGCACAGCGCCACTATCAAAAATACTTTTCGTCTCATCATTTTCCGAATATTTCATTTAACTGTTCATCCACATCCGTTCCACCGGAGAAGAGGTCAGCAAGGATGCCGTCGACGTCGTTCATTACGACTTCCTTGTCAGTCACCTTCTGCCCTCCGACATACGACACGCAGATGTTTTCCTTATTATAGACATTCACTCCAAGAGTTATGAATATACCGGCGCACACGGCGGCCACAGCGACCCGAAGCCAGGCTGTGCCATGCCGGCGGATGCCTTTTCGGGAATATTCATCCGCTTCCTTCCGTAAAAGGGACCTGCCGACAGCGAAGTAACCCATCACGGCGCGCGCTTCGTCATATTCAGAGGCCTGTCCCTCCGGAGAGGTGAGGAAAGCCTTGAGCTTCAGTTCCTCGGCTTCGGAAAGGGTTCCCTCGAAGTACTTGTCAAGATATTCATTAATCCAATTCATCTTCATTTCTGAATTTGTCCCTTAAAATTTTTCTTGCCCTTGAGATGTGCATCCGGACCGCAGCCTGCCGCATTCCAAGATCCTTTGCTATGCGCTCGAAAGACTGACCTTCATATTCGTGCTTTCTGACGATAACCCTCTGAAGATCGGTCAACTCGCTATCGACCGACGCTTCGACTTTGCGGAAAAGCATTTCCTTTTCCATAGCATCACCGACCTCGTCCTCAACCTGACGCCCTTCGAGACTCACCGTTCGTCTCACGCTCTCCTTCCGGTGTTCGTCGATCTCCAGATTCCGGCCAGTCCTCGACAACAGTCCTATCGCCTCTTTCACGCTTCCGATCTTGTATTTTCTTCCCCAAAGCTTGCAGAAGGCATCCTGAAGGGTGTCCTCTGTCTTCCATCGCCCACGAAGGGCCAGGAACGCTTCTGTGAGAAAGTCTTCGATCATCGTTTGAACTTTTCACTAATATAAACGAAAAGGCCGGGATAATGTAACATTGTCCCGGTGATATTTTTTATTCTTTCGTCAGTTCATGGCAACATTAACAAAGTCAGCGGAGACTAATTCCCAAATTTTGCACGGTAGACCAAAATTTGGGAATTAGTCTCCGCTGACTTATATACATTTCGCAGATAAGGCTATTCGATCTAGTAAAGTCCTCCATTGATGGAGATGACCTGGCCGGTGATGTAGGATGAGTCCGGAGAGGCGAGGAAACCGACGAGTGCGGCTACCTCCTCAGGCTTTCCAAAACGTCGGGCCGGGATCTGGGCTTTGAGAGCATCCTCGTCAAGGCCTTCGACCATATCGGTCACGACAAAACCGGGAGCGACTGCGTTGACCGTGATCTTTCTCGGGGCAAGTTCCTGAGCCAGAGCCTTTGTGGCGGCGATCAGGCCACCTTTGGCGGCGGAGTAGTTCGTCTGCCCCGGAAGTCCTTTAAGACCGGAAAGAGAGGCCATATTGATGATTCGTCCATTTCTGTGCGACACCATCGGCTGAAGGAACTTACGGGTCACGTTATAGAAACTGTTCAGATCCGTGGCCATCACCTTGAACCAGTCATCTTGTTCCATCCAGAGCATCAGATTATCCCTTCTCACACCCGCATTGTTCACCAACACCTCCACATAATCGTCCGGATGACTGTCCTGCCAACCTTCTATCGCCTTGACTGTCGCCTCAGTGTCAGCGACATCGAACTTGAGAAGTTCACCGCTGCCGCCGGCATCCTGAACCAGACGCAAAGTCTCCTGCGCCGCCGCATCATTCGAGACATAATTGATAATGACACAGAACCCCATCCGAGCAAGTTTCACACAGACCGCCCGACCGATTCCGCGGCTTCCTCCGGTCACAAAAGCATATTTCGACATAAGATATTCAAAATTAGAAGCTGTTTTGATTTGTTTGTTTGAAGGTTTGA
>DCCQ01000131.1:7587-13415 GCA_002314195.1 Bacteroidales bacterium UBA1077
TTCACCTCAAAGAACATTTCAAACAAATCAAAACAGCTTCTTAATTACAGTACAAACATACACAATAATTCTTCATCATCATAAAATGATAATCATAAAATGACGATGAGGTTGCAAAAACACAATGAATCTCACCTAATTCCGATATTTCATTCTTAATTTTCAAATGAAAAAATCACCGGAGGAAGGTGAAATTCTTGCCGAGAATCTCGCGGCAGGTGAGGACGGAGGTCATTGAGACACCGAGGAGGCCGTGGAGGTTGAGGCTTTGACCGGTGAAAAGGAGGTTGGCCAAAGGGGTGCGAGGCGACAGGACTGTACGCAGAGGGATGCGCCAGTCGTGACGGATGCCGAAGGCGGAACCTTGCGGAGTGGATGTGTAGCGGGAAAATGTCAGCGGGGTGCTTGTGTTGACGCTCTCTATGCCGCCGTCAAGCCACGGAAGCCTGTTACCAACCAAATCCAGACATTCCTTTAACTTTCTCTGTTTTGCCGACGCGTAGGCTTCTTCAAATCCAAATGCTGTCGCCTTCGCGGAAGATGAATGAGGAGAATCGATGCCACCGTCACCACAATGGAAAGGCATCGGGCTCATCAAGTCCAGATGTGTAGCACCGCCATGCGGCCCAGGGTAAAAATGAACCATGACAGACTCGGTGACTGACGGATCCGGATGCCAAAGGTCGATGCCTTCACGATGAATGAATATGTTCCCGTCGGGACATGCCGGGATTCCTGGTTTCAGGCAGATGTTTGCGGTAAACACCCCGAAAGTGTTGTCCAAAGCGGAGACTCTCTCCTTGTAAACCTTTCGGAGGCCGTCAGAGATAAGTCCAACAGTCACAGCCGGATGAGCGTCAGAAATCACCCAGTCGGCCTTCAATGCCTCAGAGCCGTTCACCTCCACCTCGGAAACCTTGCCGTACACGGCTTTAATCGAAGTCACTTTGGCGCCAGTCCGGACAGTGCCGCCCATAGAGATGATGGAATCAACAATCCGATGGACAATCTGGTCTCCTCCCCCCTCCAGTTTCCAAGCACTTTGGATGAACGAATCGTTGATCTGGGCGAAGACATACAATGGCAGGGATTCTCTCAGTTCCATACGCATGAATGCCCCGCTGAGAACCTGACGCAGAAGAGGATCCGCTATCGTGGAGCGAAGATATTCATAGGCACTGCGCCCCAGAAGGTCATTCATCTCGACTCTGTCGCCTTCAAAGATTTTGAATATGTCGTCTCCAACATTCTTGAGGAAACGGGCATATTCCCGAAGATTGTTTCTTTCCGTAGGGAAACGCTCCGCAAGCCGTTCCACAAAACGGTCATGACCCGAGGCGAGCGGGTAGGATTGATCACCGATGACAACCTCATCAACACAATCTGGATCAATTTGCCTCCATGGCAGATCCATCAATCCGAAATATTCAAAGAAAGGTCGCAGGGACTGGCCTTCGCCTAGGCCTCCGACATAGTGAAGCCCTGTGTCAAACACACGTCCTCCACGCTTGAAGGATTGAAGGCAGCCACCTGGTTTGGCGGCCTGTTCCAGAATCGTCACCCGGAAGCCATTCCTGGCCAGAATGTAGCCACATTCCAGTCCGCCGAGACCGCTTCCTATGATGATGACGCTTTCCTCCACCTTAACTATTCAGATAACATTCTGTCTTTCCACTCTTGGAAGAAAGCCGGACCGACAGGGTCGAATTCACCGTCCTCTGTAGTAAACAATTGAACGGTCGAAGCCCTGAGAATCAGTCCGTTGTCTTTCTTGTTACGAATTTCGTAGTCAAAGCAAAGTTTGGCTCCCTCGGCAGGTTTCCAAGTGATGGTCACGAGAAGAATGTCGTCCACCGTGGCCGGTTTCAAGAAACGGACCTGAAGGTCGTAAACCGGAGCATAGTAGCCGTGTTCGCTGATCTGGAGATAACTGATCCCATAGCGGTGACCGAAAGCCTCGCGGGCATCCTCAAGGTACTTGATGTAGTTCCCATGCCAGACCATCCGGATCGGATCGACCTCCGAGAATCTGACCTTGACACGAACTGTCTCGCTGATGACCGGCATATTACAAATTCTTGATTATCAATGAGGAGTTAGTCCCACCGAATCCGAATGAATTGGAAAGGAACACATCGAAATGCTTAGACATTCTCTCTGCCGGAATCAGAAGCCTTGCGGAGTCCTCGTCCGGATTCTCGAAATTCAGATTCGCGGCGATGAAGTCGTTTTTCATCATGAGCATCGAGTAGATCACCTCGCTGGCTCCGGCCATCCACATCTCGTGGCCGGTCTGGGACTTGGTGCTGGTCACCGGCACTGTTCTGTCACCGAAAACTGAGACTATTGCCTTGGCCTCGTTGGCATCCCCGACACGGGTGGAAGTGGCGTGGGCGTTGATGTAGCCAATCATATTCCTGTCTATTCCAGCTTGTCTGACAGCCATTTCAAGTGAACGCCTCGGGCCGTCCACGTTCGGGGTGGAGATGTGATCCCCGTTGCCGGAGAAGCCGTAGCCAAGCACCTCGCCGTAGATCCTCGCTCCTCTGCGGACAGCTGACTCATAACTTTCAAGGACAACAGTCGCCGCACCTCCGCTCGGCACTAGTCCGTCGCGGTCACGGTCGAAAGGTCGGCTGGCCTTTTCCGGTTCATTTTCCCTTACAGAGAACGCCGAGATGCCGTCGAAAGAAGCGACCGCATAAGGATGAACCTCCTGGGCGCCGCCGCAGACAACCATCTCCTGAAGGCTGTGCTGAATCAGAAGCGAGCCAAGCCCGATGGCGTGCGAACCGCTTGCGCAGGCTCCCGACACGGTGAGGTTCATTCCCTTGAGCCTGAATATGCAGTCGAGGTTCATCGTCACTGTCGAATTCATCGACTGGAATATCGCTCCCGAGCCGCACATCATCGTGTCTTTCTTCTCACGGATGATGTCCACGGACTCGATCACGGGAAGCGCCGAGGAATCGTTGCCATAGAGGAGTCCGACCTCATGAGAGGCGAGATATTCCTCATCCACTCCTGCGTCGCGGAGAGCGTCCCTCGTGGCGCAATAGGCGAACTTGGCCTGCTGTGGCATGAACACCCTCTGGGAACGGCTCAGTTCCTTCTTGAGGTCAGGGACTTCCACCTTGCCCGTCAGCGCGGAACGGAATCCGATCTCCTTCCTTTCCGGATCGAAGACAATCCCTGACTTCCCATCGTAAAGAGAATCGCGGACCTCGTCCAAAGTCTTTCCAAGGCACGACCAGATGCCCATTCCTGTTATCACTACCCTATTCATGGCTTCTCTCAAAACAATTGTCTACTGGATTTGAATATATCCCAAGGAATATGTCCATCAGCACCTCCGGCTCATCGACATCGTATTTCTCCAGTTTCTTCAGATGGTGCAAGAACCGCTCTTTCTGCTCCACTGTGTATTTGCCGCCCTTGAATTCGTGCTTCCCGAAGCGGATGTCGTGAGCGATGAAGTTGTTGGGGGTCAGCCTGTAGCCGGCGTGGATTCGGCGGTCCAAAAGCCTCGCCACCTCACGGTTATATTCAATGCCGGGAAGGGCATCGTAGGCCATCAGGTCTTGCTCCGTGACCATCGGACAGAACGTCAGGTGCACGTCGCCTTTGAAAGATGTGATGCCGGAAAGGATGCTGGAAAGGTCCTCGCCCTGCTTCTTGACGTATTTCTCCGACCTTGACTGGTAAAGCTCAAGAGCCTTCATGTAGTCGCAGGTTTCCCATTCGTAGGAAATGGAAAGCGGGACGATGTTCAGCTCCGAAAGGGCCTTGATTTTGTCATCCCGCTTGCTGATTCCGAACATCTTGATGATGCCTTGGTCGGTCGCGTCATTTCCGTCCTTTGTACGACCGTTCCTTTGGGCGATCCAGACTGACTCTCCCCTGTCCACGATAGTGTGCCTGATGTACTCGGACAGATGTACGGATGATTTGTAAAAATCCTTCATGTTGCCCCCTCTCTCCACCTTGAACATCTTGTTGGACTTGCCGATGTCAATCACCAGACTGGAACTCATCAGATTGGCGCCGAAAGTGATCTCGGATGTCTGAAAGCCGTGGGCATGAAGAATGTTCTGAAGCACGGAGGCGTCAAGCATGATGTCCCTGTGATTGGACACGAAAAGATAATGTCCGGCAGGATCCAGATTCTCGATTCCGGAGACGGTGTAGGAGGACATGCTGCGCCTGACTATCTGCTCGTTGACGTACCACATTATCTGTTTCTGGAAGTCATGCACGGTACTGATGTTCCGGACTTCCGAGCGGACTTCCTCCACATTCCTGTCCGGGAAAGCGAACGAGGACAGCAGCGGGAACAAGTCGTTGTCCGCTATGCGGTGCATCGCGGCAGGGATCTCGTCGTCCCTGTAGGGTCTTATGTCGTCAAAGATGGTTTCGTCAATCATCATTTCTTATTTCTTAAATCCACGAATTTCACGGGTTTGCGGCTCTTGGCCGGGAAGAGCACCTTCTGGATTTCCTCCTTTGGATGAATCTCCACGTTCGGGGCCACGCGAAGCCTTGAGCGGAATCTGTCCTTAAGGTCTTTGACCACGTCAAAGTCCGGTTCATTGGTCAGGCCGACCTTCACGACAACATCGTCGGTGCCGGCCTCGGTGTCCTGCACATAGATGACATAGTTGGCGACATATTCCACATTGTCAAGCACATCATTGATGGCTGGTGGATAAAGGGTTGTGCCTTTAAGTTTTATCATATTGTTCTTGCGGCCAACCAAAGGCGTGAGGCGGTAGGAGTTCCTTCCGCACTTACATTGCTCAATCCTCTTGGCGGCGATGTCCCCGGTCCGGAAGCGCAGCAGAGGCATTCCCTCGACCCCAAGAGTGGTCACCACTATCTCTCCTTCCTCTCCGTCCGGGACAGGCATGTTGTCCTCACCGATGATTTCCACGATGATCAGTTCAGGATGCACATGACCGCCCATTCCGTACTGACATTCCGAGAACGTGGCTCCCATCTCTGTCGATGAATATGTGGCATAGAGCTCCACATCCCATTTCTCCTTTATCTTCGAGCCGAGCAGATTGAGCGAAAAGTCCTGATTGCGGAGTCCTTCGCCTATTCCGATGATCCTCTTCACGCTTGAGTTACGGTAGTCGATGCCGTGTTCCTCAGCATACCGGATGAGACGGAGGATGAACGAGGGCACGCACATGACAGTGTCCGGCTTGATGCGCTGGATTGTGTCCCATTGAAGTTCCGGCACGCCGTTGCCCACTCGGATGATTCCGGCGCCCAACTCCCTGATCCCAAGGAAATAAGCCAGACCGGCCATAAAGCGTTTGTCGATGGTCGTCATAAGTTGGACAACGTTGCCCGGGTGTACCCCGGCGCACTCGAAGGACTTCTTCTCGTTGTAGGCGAGCCTCTGGAGATCCTTTTCCGTACAGCAGAATGTGACCGGATCGCCAAGTGTGCCGGACGTGGTGATGTAGTCAATCACCTTGTCCTTGGGAACACAGAGGAAATCCTCGTTGTAGAGTTGCAGGTCCTTCTTCTCCGTGAACGGAATCTTTACAAGGTCCTCTATATGGCGGATGTTGGAGACATCTATCCCGAAACGGAAGAACATCCTCTGGTAATACGGTGAATTGGCCGCCAGATAGTCCAGCGCCTCGCGCAGTTTCCTCTCCTGAAAGTCTTTGATGGCTTCCACTGACTGGAATTCAATATCCTCTGTCATCTCGATAATTTCTAAAAATCGATTAATCTTGCTAAATTAGGCAAAAAGAGCGGTTAATCAAAATCTTATGATAGCTACTGTCTCAGGCAGAGTCAAAAAGCAAGTG
>DCCQ01000141.1 GCA_002314195.1 Bacteroidales bacterium UBA1077
ACAAATCAAAACAGCTTCTGAATCAATCTTCGAATATTATGAAAGACTTCAACTCCAAAGAGGATGGCAAGAGGCCGTCCGCTTCATTCGTTGTGGGGGCTGTTGCCCTGTTGTTCCTCATTGTCGGTTACCAAGCCGCCTTGTTCATCCGAAAGGCATCCGTCGCAAGAATCATCGCCAACCACGACGAGCCCGACACTGTGTTTGTTTATGTGCAGACTCAAGAATCAGAAGCCGAAGAGGCTCGGTCGCTTCGACAGGCTCAGCGACCGGAACGTCCAGCCTCCGATACGACATTTCCGGTCGCTAAGCCTGCAGAAGCGAAGTATCGGACCGGCACATACCGAAAAAACTCCGAGCATTCCTTCCAAGCCGAGCAAATCAGGCGGAACTACACACCAAGGAAATACGAAAGTTTCCGTTTCGATCCCAACACGGTGAGCATCGACGATCTGATGCGGCTTGGATTCACACAGAAGCAGGCACAATCCATTGACAACTATCGGCAAAAAGGTGGTCGGTTCCGCCGCAGGAGCGACTTCGCGAAGTCCTACGTCGTGGAGGATTCTGTGTTCAGGCGCTTGGAGAAGTACATCGATATTCCTAAAATCGACATCAACTCGGCTGACTCCGTGACATTCATGTCGCTTCCGGGCATCGGAAAGTTCTTCGCCGGAAAGATGGTTTCCTATCGCAAGGAACTGGGAGGATATTCCTACCCAGAGCAACTTATGGACATCTGGCACTTTGATCAAGACAAGTTCGACAACCTCAAGGATCTCATAAAGTTGGACACTCTCGTCACACCGCCATATTCATTGTGGACACTTCCTGAGAAGGATCTTGCCTCGCACCCTTACATCGGGAAACGCGCGGCGCGGAGCATCGTAATATTCAGAGAAAACTCCCGGAAGGCTGACTGGACAGTTTCCAACCTCCAGAAAGCCGGCATCCTCGCCCCCGACAAGGCATCCAAACTCGCCCGCTGCCGCATCGCTTCCCCCTCCGGGCACTGATTAGCGCTTCAAGGTAACGTTTCGGAGGGAAAGTGACGCCTAAGAGCGCACGGCGCACTCCTGGGAATCAATTTCAGAGACAAATAACACCCACAGGTGCAGAGGGCACTTTTGAGAAGCAATTACGGGGGAAAACGTCGCCCGAGGATGCAGAGGGGGCATCGGCGAGGGTGATGGGGCTATCGGCGAGGGTGATGGGAGAGGACTGATTGCTGCCAGGTGGAGGTGTCGATGTGGGTGTAGATCTCGGTGGTGGTGATCTGCTCGTGACCAAGCATATCCTGGACGACACGGAGGTCGGCTCCGTTCTCGATCAGATGGGTGGCGAAAGAATGGCGGAACGTGTGAGGCGAGATTTCCTTTTGTATGCCGGCCAGCATGGCCTGACGCTTGACGATGGTGAACATCGAGACACGGCTCAGAGACTTGCCGAAGCGGTTCAGGAACAGGATGTCATCGAACTCAGGGGCATACGGCTCAGGCCTGACGGACAGGTAATTACGTATCGCGGCAGCCGCCATCTCCCCCATCGGGACTATGCGTTCCTTGTTACCCTTGCCGATGACACGGACAAATGATTCATCGATGTAGACGCAGGATATTCGTAAACCAACTGCCTCGGAGACACGCAGTCCGCATCCGTAAAGGACCTCCAGAATCGCCCGGTCACGCTTGCCGGTCCAGGACGAAAGATCCACCGAATCCATGATTGCGCTGACCTCATCGACAGACAGGACGGCGGGAAGATAACGACCCATCTTGGGGGAATCGATCGGATCACAAGGGTTTTCCTTGCGCTCCCCTTCCATGACGAGCCAATCGAAAAAAGATCGGAGCGAACTCAGGAAACGGGCCTGAGAACGCTTCGATAGAGTGTCGCGGGAAGAAAGATAGTCCAGAATTTCCTGCGTGGTCATGTCTGCGGGCGCGGTGGTCACTACAGAAAAGAACTCCCTCACATCAGAAGAGTACGATGCCACCGTGTTGGGTGACATCGCACGCTCAATTTTCAGATACGAGGAGTAATCCTGTAATATTCGTTCTGTGAGATCCACTTAAAGTGTACTGTACTTCTTGCCGTAGTCAAGCTGCTGCTGGAGGTAGTTGTCGACGTAGACAATCTTGTAGTCCACAATCTTACCGCCTTTCTCGACAGGGACGATGTCCGGATTGACAAAGCCACCATAAGGCTTGAGATTCAGTGCGGCGTACCTCTCCAGAACCTCCTTGTGGAGCTGAGGATCGATGTTGACGGCATAGGTCTCCACGAGATTCTTACCGGCGGCATAGTCTCCCTCAGACTTGATTCTCTGGATCTCGGCGAGAAGCTCGGCGAACAGGCCACGGAGAGCCTCATAGTCATTCACAACGAAATAAGTCTTGCCGTCACGCATCTTCTTCTCGATGATTCCGCGCGCGGCCCCCTTCTCGTAGCACCACTCGGCGATCAGCTTGCGGTTCTGCATGTGAGCCTCGGTGTTCTGCTTGCCGAGCTCGACCCTTGTGAACTGCACGAACAGACCGTTCCTGATGTAGTTTGAATATGCAGGCTTGTAGGCCTCGGCGTCAGGCATGATGCCAAGTTCAACCAGCTTAGGGTCAGCCATATAGTAAAGCCCGAACAGATCGGCGCGCGCCTCCTCAAGGGTTGACTGGTACTCGCCCAACGCAGTAGAGGAAACGCCAGGGAGAAGCTGGCCGGAACCGTGGCCAAGACACTCGTGAAGATCTGTGTGGATCTCATCGGTGTAGGAGCCGTACTTCTTGTAGGCGTCAATCTCAGCCTGATCGTAAGCGAATTCGGTCAGAGTGCTCTTAGGAGACTCCTGAGCCGCATAGTCATAGGCATGGGTGATGTTGGCGATGGTGACGGATTTCGAGCCGTAGTCGCGTCTGATCCAGTCAGCGTTAGGGAGGTTGATTCCGATAGGAGTGGCCGGATATGTGGCGCCGGCAAGGGTGATGCCGTCCACAACCTTGGCGGACACGCCCTTCACGTGAGGCTTGCGGAAACGAGGGTCAACCGGGGAGTTGTCCTCGAACCACTGCGCGTTGGCGCTCAGGATCTCGGTTCTGGCGGAAGCTGCGGAATCCTTCATATTCACATACCCTTCCCACGTGGCCTTGCGACCGAGCGGATCGTCATAGTCCTCGATGAAGCCGTTGATGAAGTCGATGGTGCCGACAGTATCCTGAACCCAATCAACATTGAAATCGTCCCATGTCTTCAGATCACCTGTCCTGTAATATTCAATAAGGAGTCCGATGGCTTTCTTCTGAAGGTCTGTCTCGGCTACCTCGGCGGCCTTCCCAAGCTCCACGCAGATCTTCTCCAACGCAGGACCGTAGATTCCGCCGACCTTCCAAGGCTTCTCGACAACCTTGCCGTTCTCCTTGACAACCTTTGTGTTGAGTCCGTATGAGACCGGAGTCTTGTCATTCGGATCCATAAGCGAATTGTAATACTTCTCGACTTCCTCGCGGTTCACGCCTTCATAGAAATTAACGGCGGAAAGCTCCACTATGTCGCCGGTCTTGGAAGTAGAGCGGCGCTGAGGATAAATGTCCGGGGAATATATAACCTCAAGCAGCTCGGCGGCCTTGTCGCCGTCACCCACAGCCTTCATAAGACTCTGGAAATATTCCCTCGGGCACTCCGGGAAGAACTTGTCCTCAGAATAGTGGTGATGGATGCCGTTGGCGAAGAACAGCCTCTTGGCATAGACGGTGAAGTCCTGGAAATCAGCGCATTCACGGTCACCTTTATATTCATTGAGAATATCCTCGACCACATGCCTGATCGGGAGGTTCCATTTGCAGTACTGGTCCCAGGTGATGTCGCGGCCCAGCTTGGCGGCCTCCGAGAGATGGTAGGCATATTCCTTCTGCCTGAGACTGAGAGCGTCCCAGCCAGGCACCTTGAAGCGGATCACCTTGAGGTCAGCGAACTCGTCCAGAAGGTAGTGGAATTCATTGTCCTGGGTCTTTTTTCCCCCTTGTCCGCACGAACACAGAGCGGCGGCGGCTCCGATAGATAGAATCATCTTGATACCTATATTCATAAATAATTGTTTTTGGCTCGTAAATATAACCATTATTCAGGAATTTCCGTATATTTGTCAACCTTGTGCCACCATATACGGCGCGGGCAACAACAGAAAGACAAACTATGAATATCTTAAAAGCCATCATCGGGTCGGTCACCGCAGCACTCATTATGCTGGCGGGTGCCGGGTGCTGCAAGGACAACGCTGTCAATGAGAACCGCAAGGTGCTGCTATTTTATGAGTGCGGGTTCAACAATCTGGGTGCTTGTCTGGAAAGCAACATGGACAACCAGCGCGCAGGACTGGCAGGTGGGTATATTCCCAAATGGGGCGGGGATGTGCTTCTTGTCTATTCAAGAATTCCCAAATCCTACTATGACTCAGATGGCAGGAAGCCGAAACCAGTGGAATCATACCTAAGGAGAATTTACAAGAGCAGGAAAGGAAAGATCATCTCCGATACTCTGAAGACTTTTGATTCTTCCATCATGGCCGCCGACCCATCCACAATGCGTAAGGTTCTTAGTTTCGTCAAAGAAAAATTTCCTGCCAAAGGCTACGGAATGGTGTTCTCGTCACACGGTTCCGGTTGGCTGCCGGCTGGCTACTACTACGCCCCTGACAAATTCGAAAGGGACCATAAAGATGTAACCAAAGGGAGCGCTTCCCGTGTCGCGCCGCAAAGAATGACACATAGGCTTTCCGTTCCAGAGGGCAATCTGGCTGACACCGACCCATTCTACGGAATGGTACGATCAATCGGTCAGGATTATATTCATAACAAGAGAGACAAGGAGTACGATCAGGAAATGAGCGTAAGCGAGTTTGCCGGCGCCATCCCCTACCATCTTGACTATATTCTTTTCGATATGTGTTTCACCGCTGGCGTGGAGGTAGTCTATGGACTGAAAGACAAGGTTGACTATCTCGGTCTTTCACCTGCCGAAGTTCTTGCGGACGGGATGTTCGACTACACCAAGATCACGTCCTTCCTGATCGGCAGGACAACCCCTGATTTCAAAGGATTGTTCGAGGATTCTTTCGAGATGTACAATAAAAAGGCCAACAGTTCCGAACGGTCAGCGACAGTCAACGTCATCAGGACAGACGGTGTCGACAAACTGGCATCGGTCTGCAAGAGGCTGGTAAACGAATATTCGGAAGCCATCGCCAATGCCCCGACATACGACATTCAAGGATATTTCCGGTCAGGAAGGCATTATTTCTATGACTTGGCAGATATATTCAAAAAATGTGGAGCGTCGGAAAAGGATCTCAAAGATCTTGACGACGCGATCGACAATTGTGTCATCTATAAGAACGCGACCCCACGGTTGCTGGGCTCGGTTGACATAGAGACTTATTCCGGCTTCAGCATGTACCTGCCTTGCGCCGGGACTCCGCTTCTTGATTCCTATTATAAAAAGGAAGCGTGGAACGATGCTGTAGGGCTGGTGGAATAGGCCTGGAAAAAAGAAATTACGGAGAATTCAGCGTTTGGCTTTTTGCCTATTCACAAAATATTCCTATCTTTGCCTCGCAATTACAAAGCGCGTACAACGCTTTTGGTGCAATGGGGTTCC
>DCCQ01000015.1:0-7990 GCA_002314195.1 Bacteroidales bacterium UBA1077
CTTCAGTCTTTTCAATGAACTTGTTTTGCATTCCTGTTCAGATCGCTTGTGTTTCGTTCCGAACGGGAATGCAAAGGTAGACATTATTTTTGAACCTGCAAACTTTTTCGCAAAAATTTTTATTTTTTTTTGTTCATCTTAATTCTCGCCTGAAGTTCCCATGTACGTATCCTGTCCTTATACAGGTTGTTAGCGTTAACTTTGTCGATGTCAAGCGAAGCGTCGGAATTATCGTCCCAACGGCGGCAATTATACACAACATCGTAAATTCGCCCAATCTGATACTCTCTGGAGACACAAAGCCCGACCGCATAATCCTCTCCGTACTTGGTTGTCGGGAAGTTTATCGTGCGGAGCATCGGCACATAGAATCCACGAGGGGCGCCGAGCCCGTTGATGCGGAGAGCGTTGTTGCGTCCATTCTCAGGAGTCCACTCACGGTGGTCGATGATTCCGGGAGGCAGAGTCTCCATCTGGAAATTCGTCATTCTATAGGTGCCTACAACCATGGCACAGTTCTGGGCATAGAAAGCGTCAACGAATTTCTGGACGGTATTCTCATCATAATAGACATCGTCCGAGTCAAGCTGAATGGCGAACTTTCCACACTTGGGATGGTGAAGGGCGGCGTTCCAGTTGCCTCCGATGGCATGATAGCTTTTATCCTGAGCGATGTAGACAAGTTTAGGGTCATCAATAAACTTCTTGATCACATCAACGGTCCCATCAGTCGAGTTGTCATCTACCACGATCACATTATACTTAAAGGATGTTTTCTGGCTCAAAGCCGAAGTCAAGGCATCACCTATTGTACGGACCCTATTCTTGCAAGGAATGACAACCGAGGCTTCATATTCAAAGGAATCATCCGAGAACTCGATGTGCTTAAAAGTCGGCTCAAGGTATCCACCGACATCCTTAAGATGCTGGGTGCAAGCTTTTTCCATCTCGATCTGTACGGCACGGTTCCTAGGGTCGACATAATCGAAGAGCTTCTCGCCTGACTTGCGGGTGTCAGTCTCGACCTCGTAGTAGAGATATTCATTAATATGCACAAGGCTTCCTTTCTGAGAGACTTTCAGACGAAGATCATACAGGCCGGCATATTCATAGTCCACATTCATCCTGTCAACGGCTTCCTTGAGGGCGGAGGTTCTGTAAATCAGCACTGAGCCGAAATCGAAGTCATCGCGGAGTGCCCCCTTCTGGCAGTCAATGACAGGAGCGAAGGCACGGTCGCCGTCCAACTCTTTGAAATGATCTGCGTAAACCATCGCGGCGGAAGAATCCTCTGCAATGGCCAGGAAACGTTCCAGCGCGAATTGTCCGAAACTGAGTTCAGTTGTCTTGGTGTAAATCATCGTGAATGGAGCCGCCGCGGTCTGTGCGATCTTTCTGACACTGGCTGTGCTTTTGAATGTGGCCGCGTCAATAAACTCAACCGTGGCGATCTCATATTCCCCGCGAAGGTTTGCCGCAGTCACGGCAACCTGCTCTTCGCTCACAAACGGGACAAAACAATCTATTCTTTTCATTATATGTAGCAATATTACTTCTCGCAGGCACAAAAATAGGTAAAATATTCGGCAAAAATTGATACATTTGTCAAATAGACATTTCGCGGTGCGAGTAACCATCGCCCGAACGCAAAAAGATAGTTACAACCGGCAGCCTGCTGCCTCCAAATGTTTATGAATATGACCATGAGAAGAATTATGATTCTGGCGGCGGCCATCTTGGCTACCGCCACTGTGATGACAGCACAAGAAACGCCCAAGTGGCTCAGGAAAAGCGCCATCTCCCCAGACGGAAGCAAGGTGGCGTTCTGTTACAAGGGCGACATATTCACCGTTGACGTGAAAGGAGGAAGAGCGCTTCAGATCACGGCCAATCAGGCTTATGACTCTGATCCTCTATGGACGCCAGATGGAAAGAAAATCGTATTTTCATCTTACAGAGCTGGTTCCAGGGACATATTCATCACATCGGCCGAAGGTGGCGTTCCCAAAAGGCTTACTGATTACCCTGGAAACGAAACTCCGCTTTGCGTCCTCGGAGACGGAAGGGTCCTGTTCCAGGCTAGTATCCAGCCTGACGCTGTTTACGGCGGATTTCCTGGAACTCCGCAGATCTGGCAGGTCGGTGAGAACGGCGGAAGGCCCCAGCTGGTCACATCCTTGCCGCTTATGGCGATGAGTGTCAACAACTCCGGGGAGGTAATCTACGAGGACTACAAGGGCTATGAAGATCCACTCCGCAAGCATCACCGTTCTTCTGTGACCAGAGACATCTGGCTGTACAAGCCGGCATCCGCGCAGGGAGAGAGATTCCGTGTCACCGGTGACGGGGCCTTCACGAAACTGACCTCTTTCGTAGGTGAGGACAGGAATCCGGTCTTTGCGGCGGACGGAAAGACTTATTATTATATATCAGAGGCTGACGGGACGTTGAACGTTTACAGAGCGACCACTGACAATCCGGGGCAGACGGCCCAGTTGACCAAGTTCAAGGACAATCCGGTGAGATTCCTCTCGGTGGCGGGCAACGGTACCCTCTGCTTCTCATGGAACGGAGACCTCTACACCATGAAGGAAGGCAGTGAACCTCAAAAGCTTGACATCACCGTCGCGAAGGACGAGACCGAGAATGATGTTGAATATCTCACCTTCAGCTCCGGCGCTTCCTCGATGGCGGTGTCCCCTGACGGAAAGGAGATCGCGGTGGTGATCAGAGGAGATGTGTTTGTCACGTCAGCGGATTACAAGACCACGAAGAGAATCACCAACACTCCTGAGCAGGAGCGCAATGTCAGCTTCTCAAAAGACGGACGCGAGCTTTACTATTCATCGGAAAGGAACGGTTATTGGGGAATATACAAGACTTCCCTTATCGACAAAAAAGAGAAGATGTTCACCTACGCGACCAAGTTCAAGGAGGAGCTTGTGACATCGGAAAACGAGACTTGCTTCCAGCCGGTTGTCTCTCCGGACGGGAAGTGGCTGGCATTCCTGCGCGACAGGACCGAGCTGGTCATCAAATCGACCAAGAACGGCAAGGAGAAGTCTCTGCTCAAGGGAGTCAACTATTCCTACGCTGACGGAGATCAGGAATTCGAGTGGAGCCCTGACAGCAAGTACATTCTGAGCAACTATCAGATCAACGGTGGCTGGAACAATTCAGACATAGCCTTGATTGACATCGAGAGCGGTGAGATCACGAACCTTACCCAGAGCGGTTACTCGGACGGAAACTTCAAATGGGCTCTCAAGGGCAAGGCAATGGCTTGGGAATCAGACAAGGACGGCTACCGCAGCCACGGAAGTTGGGGAGCAGAGAACGACATCTACATCATGTTCTTTGACGGCAAGGAAATGACCAAGTTCTACCAGGACAAGGAGGATGCGGAGATCGCCAAGGCCTTGGAGGACGGAGACAAATCCGAGAAGAAGATAGAAAAGGAAGAGAAAAAGGAGAAGAAGGATTCTGTAAAGCAGGCCGAAAAGCCTGAGAGACTGGTTCTTGACCTTGAGAACAGGGACTACAGGACAGCCCGACTGACAAGAATCTCCGGCAGACTCGGAGACTTCTATCTCACTCAGGATGGGACGAAGTTGTTCTACACTAAGCTGTTGGAAAAGAGTTATGATCTCTGCCAGATGGATGTGAAGAAAGGTGACGTCAAGGTCATCAAGAAAGGAGTGAGAGGAGCGCTGATTCCATCTGCGGACGACAAGTTCCTGTATGTCTTCACGGGAAGCACCATCACGAAACTGACGATTGCAAGCGGGGCGACGAGCGCCATTACATTCTCCGGAGACTACGAGTTCAAGCCTAAGGCCGAAAGGGACTACATCTTCGGGCATGTCTGGAAGCAGGTGAACGAGAAGTTCTACGACCCACAGATTCATGGAATTGATTGGGAGGGCTACAAGAAGAACTACGAACAGTTTATGCCTTACATCGCCAACAATTTCGACTTCCAGGATCTCCTCTCGGAGATGCTCGGAGAGCTCAACGGCTCGCACACCGGAGCAAGGTACTACAGCCGTTCAAAGTACACAATGGGTTGGCTTGGAGCTATCTATGACTATGATTACGAAGGTGATGGACTTAAGATAGCCGAGATTCTTCCTGGCGGAACACTCAATCTGGCAGATTCTGAAATCAAGGCTGGAGACATCATTGAATCCATTGACGGTCAACCGATAAAGGCAGGAGAAAGCTGGTTCGGACTGCTCAGGAACAAGGCAGGGAAAAAGGTGGCCATCGTGGTCAGAAAAGGCAAGAAGGATGTTGAGTTGTTCGTTGAGCCGGGATATTCAGAATACTCTCTCTTGTACCGCAGATGGGTGAAGCAGAGAGAGGATATGACCGACAAGCTGTCGGACGGCACAGTTGGCTACACCCACGTCCAAGGGATGGACTCTCCAAGCTTCAGGACGGTATATTCAAAACTCCTTGGCAAGTACAGGGCGGCTGACGCGGCTGTGGTTGACACCAGGCACAACGGAGGCGGATGGTTGCATGACGACCTCGCGACATTCCTCAGCGGCAAGGAATATATCCGTTTCACCCCTCGCGGGCAGTACATCGGCAGCGAGCCGTACAACAAATGGAGGAAGCCTTCATGCGTGCTGATGTGTGAGGACAACTACTCGGATGCCTGCGGCTTCCCTTACACGTACAGGACTCTTGGTGTGGGCAAGCTGATTGGCATGCCGGTTCCGGGCACGATGACAGCCGTTTGGTGGGAGACTCAGATCAACGGCATGGTGTTTGGAATCCCACAGGTCGGATCTTTCGGTCTCAAGGAAGGGAAATACCTTGAGAACCAACAGATTGAACCAGACATCAAGGTTGACAACGACCCTGCCTCCGTCCTCAGAGGCGAAGACAAGCAGCTTGAGGCGGCGGTCAAGGAGATGATGAAAACAAAATAACAACTTTATACTATGGACAGGAAAGTCGTCATTATTCCTACTTACAATGAGAAGGAAAACATCGAAGCGATAATCAGAAAGGTCTTTTCCCTTGAAGGAGACTACAACGTGCTCATCATTGATGACGGCTCCCCTGACGGAACCGCCACCATTGTCAAAGGCCTTCAGACCGAGTTCAGCGACAGGTTGTTCATGATTGAGCGCTCAGGAAAACTCGGACTTGGAACAGCCTATCTGACCGGATTCAAATGGGCTCTGGAGCAAGGCTACGACTACATCTTCGAGATGGACGCGGACTTCTCTCACAACCCGGAGGATCTGCCAAGGCTCTACAAGGCCTGCGCTGAGTGCGGTGGAGTGGCCATCGGTTCACGCTACTGCGATGGAATCAGCGTCGTGAACTGGCCTATCGGCAGGATTCTGATGTCCTATTTCGCGTCGATCTACGTCAAGACAGTCCTTGGGATGAAGATCCACGACTGCACGGCAGGATTCAAGTGTTACAGCCGCAAGGCATTGGAGACCATCGACTTGGACGATGTTAGGATGAAAGGCTACGGATTCCAGATCGAGATGAAATACACGGCCTGGAAATTGGGATTCAAACTGGTCGAGGTTCCTATCATATTCGTGAACCGCAAGCTCGGCACGTCCAAGATGAGCGGTGGGATCTTCGGAGAGGCGTTCTGGGGCGTCATCAAACTGAAATTCAGAAAGTTTCATCGTAGGGGATAAGTATGGCAAGGATTTTACTGACCAATGCTTTGATAGTGACAGGGGCTTCCTCAAAGAAGGGAGCCCTTGCCATTGAAGGCGAGAGGATCGCTGGAATATGGTACCGCAGCGATTCGGAGCCCGACGATTCCGAGGCTCTGCGGGCTTTCCATGACGCTGAGGTTATTGACCTGAATGGCAAGGTGCTGATGGCCGGAGGGATAGATGCTCACGTGCATTTCCGTGAACCTGGCCTGGAGCGGAAAGCCGACATAGAAAGCGAGTCAAAGGCCGCCCTGCTCGGTGGGGTGACATCCTTCATAGACATGCCGAACACCGTTCCCCCAACAACAGATTTAGATTCTCTAAAGGACAAACTGAACCGTGCCTATGGGCGCTCATGGGCCAATTTCGGCTTCCACATAGGAGCCACCAACGGCAATGCAGCGATGATCCGGGGATACCTTGCCGAAGGCCTCGGTGAGAAGTTCGGAGGCATCAAGGTCTTCATGGGATCCTCCACCGGGAATATGCTCGTGGACGATAAAGAGGCTCTTTCCGATTTTTTCAGGATTCAAGGCAAACCGATCCTCATCCACAGCGAGGACGAGGGGATCATAAAGGCGAATCTGGAGGCTGCCAAGGCCAAATTCGGAGAGGATATTCCTTTCAGCGAGCATCCTATGATCCGCAGCCGCAAGGCCTGCATCCGCTCCACCGCAAAAGCGTTGGCCATGGCCATTGAATATGGCACCAGACTCCACGTCCTCCATGTCTCTACAGCCGAAGAAGTGGAGATGATCCGCGCCGCAAAGATTCACAATCCGAATATAACAGCCGAGACCTCAGCGAATTACCTTTGGTTCAGCGACAAGGACTACGAGACGTTGAAGGGAAAGGTGAAGTGCAATCCGGCCATCAAGTCAGCCTCTGACCGTGAGGCCTTAAGAAAAGGACTTGCGGAAGGCATCATTGACACCATCGGTTCGGACCACGCTCCGCATCTTCTGTCTGAAAAGGTGGACAACTACCTGAAATGCCCGTCCGGAATGCCATCGATCCAGCAATCCTTATCTGTAGTTATGACGGTCGCGGACATATTCAATGAGGGCAAGGAAGAGGGGCAGTTGACACTGTCCAGAATCGCTTCGGCATTTTCAGAGAAGCCAGCCGAGATCCTCGGAATCAAGGAGCGAGGCAGCCTGAAAGTCGGAAACTATGCCGACCTCATTGTCATTTACCCTGAGCGGGAATATTCAGTTCAGAGCCACGTCAATTCTGCCGAAGATGATTCTGTGCCGGAATATTCAGCACAAAATCACACCGATTCGATAGCTGATGATTCTGGGCTGAATCAAACAAATCTGGATGCTGATAAATATTCAGTAAAAGAGATCGCCTACAAATGCGGCTGGTCTCCGTACGAAGGACAGAATCTTAAAGGCATGATTGACAGAGTCTTCCTCAACGGCAAGCAAGTCGTTGCCGATGGCATCCTCATTCAAGGCTCCCCTTCCAGCCTGCCGATCGCATTCCACAATCTCTGAGCCTATTGACGGTTAACGGTCAACATAATTGGCTCCAATCCCCCATCGGTCGATGATTCTGTCAATGCGACACGTTCACGTGCAGCCCCATCGATGCAACCGAACCTGTTTGCGGCCTAAATCGGTCGCTGAGGCCATCGAAGCGACTGTAGCATCCATACTATTGTCAATCAAAGACTTAATGAGTTACCTTTAGCATATAACAACTAAAGACGGCTTGTTATCTAAACGATACTCAGCGTGTTAGCCACCACTAGCTGATTATCAGGCTATGACATGTAATTCTCTGAATATCGAAGGAAAAGTTCCATGTTCTAGTCTTCTGACTATGGCTCGCCTCCGGAAGATGATCGCCAAAGGGACCGGTGCGACCAAGATCAAGAGCGGCAACGGTCTGCCCCTCAACTCCGCCTACGCGATGGGTGTCGCGGACATCCTCGGTTCTGTGACCACTGGCAAACTCGCCAACCTCATCGTCACGAAACGCGTCCCGTCCCTCGCCTTCATCCCGTACTGCCACCAGACCCCGTTCATAAACAAGGTTATTCTCCGAGGCTAGCATGTTTGTGAATAGTACACCTAACCATTGGGAATTTTTCTATAATTCCAATAAGTCAATTTTATACGCTCTTTTTAACAGCTCTTTTAGATAGTTCTGCGTCACTGTTGTAAACGTATTCCTTGTTCGGCTTTTACCACATCGATTGGTCAGAGCCTTTCGACTTCATTAAGGAGACCGACCCGCCAAATCCACGAATCTTAGAAGCTGTTTTGATTTGTTTGTTTGAA
>DCCQ01000015.1:8153-9089 GCA_002314195.1 Bacteroidales bacterium UBA1077
ACAAATCAAAACAGCTTCTTATAATATTTATGGAGGTGACTCCTTAAATCTTATAATATTTATGGAATTTACAATATTTTCGGCTAAAGATATGGAAATATGATAAAACGAATCTCTTACAGGACGAAAACGGGACAATCAAAGAAATCATTGGCAGCTACCTATATAAGGATATTATGGAAGAAAACCATATATCCAAACCGGAAAGACTGGTGAAATTGGTTCAGGCGCTTGCTTTCCAAATCGGCTCCACCGTATCGGCAAATGAACTTTCCGGCCTCGTGGGAATCGACGAGAAGACGGTGGAACGCTACATTGAAATCCTCGAAAAAAGCTTCATCATATATACGCTTCCGTCATACGCAAAAAATCAACGGAACGAGCTGAAATTTTCCTGAAAGCTCTATTTCTGGGATATGGGAATACGCAACGGCGTTATAGGGAACATGGCTCCGGTAAGTATGCGGTCCAACGAAGAATCGGGGCATATATGGGAGAATTTCATCGTCACGGAAAAAATAAAAAGTAATACATACGCCGGACGCACATTCGTGCGGCACTATGTTCGAGTGCATCACGCCGTCAGAGATTGCCGGGTTCTTGTTATAAAGCTGAGATGGTTTCGGATTCGTTGCAATATAGCCGAATTTTCGTATTTTTGCCATAGTTTGTTATTTTTAGCGCTATGGCATCGTACAAGCTCATACCCTACGGGATTTCGGACTTCGCGCAGGTTCGCGAAGAGAACCTCTACTATTCAGACAAGACAATGTATCTTCCGAAGATGGAAGCAGCGGGGCATTTTCTGTTCCTCATCAGACCGAGGCGTTTCGGGAAGAGCCTGTTCCTGTCCATGATGAGGTACTACTACGACATTTTGGAAAAGGACAATTTCGTCAGTCTGTTTTCAGGGCTCTGGATTGAGAAGAACCCGAC
>DCCQ01000106.1 GCA_002314195.1 Bacteroidales bacterium UBA1077
CAAACAAATCAAAACAGCTTCTTACGAGCCAACAGATTTATCAACACCTACAACCGGACATCCACGAACACTGGAAGATGGTCAGAAGCAACCATCACATCACCATCCTTGAATTCAGTCATCACCTCAGATCCCTTAACCTCGTACTTGGCTCCATTCTTCAGCGCAAGAATGAAATCAATGCATTCACTAGGGTTCTTGGCCGGGATCGTAGGATTGGTGCAGGAAAGCACGTCCCATTCCTTGGACAGTTCCGTCAACACAGCACTCTCCGGAGTCGAATTCATGTCCCCCGAGAGAAAGACCGGCTTTCTGGCAGAACCATATTTTTCCTTCATAACCCTGTTGATCAGCGCAGCCTGCTCCAACATCGCAGGTTCGGAACGGTAATCAAGATGGGTGGACGCAAAAACATATTCTTTTGTCTCCACAACACAGCAGACCCTCGGCTCGGAGCCATCTCCTTGAGGAAGGTTGATGGTGAAACTGCCAAGAATCTCGTCCGGCACAATCACTCCTATGCCGTAGGCGCCCCCACAGTAAGGCATGGCACGGCTGAAACGATAGTTCCATCCTCCCATCTCATCCGCGAAATCCGCGAGCTGATAATTTGTGTGCCGGGTGTTGCAGCTGTCCACCTCATTGACTGACACGACATCGGCTCCGATTTCTTTCATCATAGCCGCGATCATAGGAATGCTGTTGTCTATCTCTTTGGAAAAAGCTCCTACATTGTACTGGACCAAACGGATCACCCCGGCATCCTTGGTGTATGTCTCACTGTATGACGGACGGGCTTGTTTTCCCCCATTCTGTCCGCATCCTGACATGAGAATGGAACAGATCACTGCAAATAAAACAGAATTAATACTCTTCATGACGACCTAATGATTAATTTAATATGACATCCACATACACTGGAAGATGATCGGAGGCCTTGGAGACATCCCCACAGTATGTCTTGCTTATAGTATGGCTTCCGAGAACCTTCACGGAAGCGGAATTCTTGTAATGGAATATGTAGTCTATGCAAGTCGTGGCCGGGGCTGTTCCTCCTGCCGTGTTCTCCTTGCTTGAAATGACATCCCAGCAGGTTTCAAGAGACTTTATCGCGGCGGATGACGGAACAGAATTCATGTCTCCGAGATAAAAGACCGGCTTGCTGTAATTAAGGTATTTGGACTGAGCCCAAGCGTTCACGGCCAAAATCTGGCTTTGGATATATTCCTCTGAGGAATGATCCAGATGCGAGGCCGCTATCACATACTTGTCTGTCTCCACGACAGCGATGCTTCTGGACTCGTAATCTGTCGTGTTAGGGAGTGGCACCGTGTACTTGTCCACGATGGCCACTCCTTTAGGCACGACGACACCATTGCCATAAGATCCTCCACGATAGTCGATCCCTTTCCCGAAATGCCATTGCCAGTCTCCAAGCGTCTGTGCAAGGATGGCGACCTGATTGACATTATGACGGGTGTTCATGCTGTCGAGCTCATTCAGCCCGACAGCATCAGCGTCAACCTCCTTGATGATCTTTGCGACAAGGTCGATGTTCTGGTTCATGGCGGAGATGTACTTGCAGAACGCGCCCACATTGTAGGTCATTATTCTGAAAGATCCTTCCGTCTTGGGATAGAACGTCTTTCCCTCCTCTCCCGGCTCATCCTTGCCGTCACCTTTACCCCATTCATACGGATTGTCCGGTTCCTCATTGGAATCCCCGCCTCCTCCGCACGAAGGAGCGATGACGAAAACAGTCATCAGAAAAGTCATCAACAATCGTTTCATAGCCTTTATGAATATATTACTTCAACTTCGGTTCAGTGCCAGACAAATCCCAGACATCCTCCGGCCAGCCGATTGATTTGGCCACAGAGGTAATTGTGGATCCTGCCGGAGCGGCGATGCCGTGATACGGATAGTAATATGACTTGGAATCCACATAAGGGAGAGGAGCGCTAGGCGAAGCGTCAGCACAGTCGAAAAGTGTCTTTCCGTCAGTATCGTTCAGAACCATATCTGGACGACGGTAATTACCTGTCAATGTGTTAACTGTGTTTGACACCGCGATGATTGCTCCGGAACTCCATGTCTTGCCGACTTTGTTTGTCAGAGTCTTGTTCCACGCGATGCAATGCTCCATCTTGAAATTATTGTCATCCGTCAGTTTTGAAGACTTTGCAAAACCGACCAGTCCTCCGACCACGGAAGCGTTTGATGATACATCTCCCGAGGCATAGCACCTGCGGATGGTCACGTCAGGTTTGTTTTCTATACCCCCGACCAAACCACCAGCGATTCTTCCGTTGGAAGCGGTCAGCGTTACATTTCCGGTGACATAGCAGTCCTCTATCGTTGTGCCGCCGTCTGTTCTCGTGGCGTTTCCGATCAAACCACCGATATGATTTCCCCCTTTTGCGAGAACATTACCTGTGACATAGCACCGGCTGATCGTGGAATGGCCAGCCAAGCCTCCTATCAAGCCACCGGCATAATGTCCGCTGTTGACGACTTCTCCTGAAGAGTGGCTGCCGCTGACAATGACATACTCACCATCCGCAAGACCTATCAGCCCTCCTGCATCCTGGCCGAAAGCATTGATATTCATCGCCGAAGATGAGTTATTTATTGTAACGTTGTCATTTCCTTTGACAATGTAGGCGACAAGCCCGGCGGTGCGTCTGGCACCGGTGATGGAACCAGATGTATGGACATTCGTGAATGAAGACGGGACATCTGAAGCCATACCGACTATGCCACCCACAGAATTAGGCACTTTCCCATCACTGTCCGCATCCACGATGTCAGCAGAGAGGTTAATGTCTGTGAATGATGTCGCCACGGCCCGTCCGGTAAGGCCACCGACACCTTCCGTGGTCCCATTCATGTTGATGGTCAGATTATTGACCGTAACGTTCTTGACCTCTGTTGGCGTTTCTGATGTGCCGCACTGCGCTCCAAGAAGACCAGCGCATGAACTTCCGACAGTGATGACAGGTCTGTCAAACGTCACATTGCGGAATGAGCCCGTCAGCACTCCGAACATACTTGGATATGATGAAGCGGAGCAATTGAATCCAGTTATCGTGTGCCCGCATCCATCGAAGTCCACAGCCATGTCATAAGGCTCCACGGCGTTCAGAGGAATCCAGTCCTCATAGTCAGACATATCCACGTCAGCGTCCATCTTGAAATATGTTTTCCCGCTCTTCATTCCCTTGACCATGCTTATCAACTCCAGCTGGTTGCGGATGATGTACGGATCGGACTCCGTTCCGGCACCCAGTTCGAATCCTGAAGCCGGAAGAGCCTTGCGACGGAAAAGAATGAACACAGTACTGTCAGAAGCCGACATATTTATGTTGTCCTTCCCCTCTATCTTGGTGATGGAGAGAGCCAACACCCTCAAAGTTCCGTCCTCTGGCATTGCCGCACTCTTCAAGGTCAGCTGCATCGTGGTAGAGACCTTGTTGTAGCGAGGGAGCATAAGCGTGCTCGAGGAAAGTTCGAAAGCATCTCCCGGAACAGCGTCAAGGGAAGTTCCATGAGCCTTGTTGAAGGCGGCGACACGTGAAGGATCAGCCGCCACTGTGAGGGACAGCATCTCGTCGGCTATGGCGGACGCGCTCACATTAATGGTGTATGATTTAGTCTTCGGCGACATCAACGCCACAGTGTCTTCAAGATTCAGGACATTGAGCGAAAGTTCCGCAGGAGTGGAGATCCGCTCCTTTTTCTCGTAGTCATATTCCTCGCTGCAAGAGATTGCGAACAGAGAGGCAAGCAGAGTCACAACTATTATTTTCTTTGTTTTCATTGAATATTATCTTTTAAAACTGCACATCAACATAAATCGGCAAATGGTCTGAAGCCATTGTCACATCGCCTTTGTGGAATCTGGTCATCGTGTGCGCGCCTACCAACTTGACGGAAGCGGAATTCTTGTAATGGAATATGTAGTCTATACATGATGTGGACGCCCTGGAAGGGAATGTGTTTTCTGTGGAAGACAGCATATTCCAAGTCTCCCCAAGTGTCTTGATTGTCTCAGATTCCGGAGTGGCGTTCATGTCTCCGCAGAAGAAAACCGGTTTGGATGACCGAGAGTAGCGCTTTTGAGCCCAAGTGTTCACCGCGGCCACTTGAACCAGCTGTGCCGCAGATGAGGTATGGTCCAGATGAGCCGCACCGAGGACATATTCATCTGTCTCGATGACAGCTATGCTTCTCTGCTCGGCGCCGCTGTCTTTCGGAAGCGCTACTATGTACCGTTCCACAACCTTCACATCCTTCGG
>DCCQ01000102.1 GCA_002314195.1 Bacteroidales bacterium UBA1077
TCAATCACTGTTATAGCCACACCAGGATCAGAGGATGCGAAGAAATACGGAGAAGCCGGCTATAAAGGAGGAGTTCTCAGCGTCGTCACAAAGTCTGGTGCTAAGGTAAAAGGAATCTCCTCTACTCGCGTGATCTATGTCGTGAACGGCAAGGTGGTGACGGAGAAAGAGTTGAATGCCATCAAGCCGGACAACATCAAGGAGATGAGGGTCATAAAGAATCCGGATTCTCCAGAGGCCCGCAAGTACAACTCCGGCTCCGGTGCCTCTGTGATCATCGTCACGACAAAATAGACCGTGCGCCAGATCGGTCTTAGGACGCACGAACGGTGGCTCAACAATGACTCGGTGCGTGAAACGGCCGGTGTTACGCACGAATTAAGATAAATTAATACCCCGTGCTTGGGAAAGGGTTAAATACGCACGTGAGAGGTGGAGTCGGCTGCTTTGTGCGTGTGAACAGGCTTTCTACTCACGAACCCATAAATCAAAAATATTATGCTAAAGAATTTGACAATGGCGATGATTGTCGCCGTGGCTTTACCATCCGGAATTATGGCCTCCGCGCAGACCACGGAGCGGAAAAACTCCGAAATCGAGTGCATCTATGAATATAAAGTGACGAACCCAAAGGGCGTGACGGACACTTACTCGACAATCCTTCAGTTTGATAGGCTGTCTGCAAAGTTCTATGACTATTCTACTTTCCAACTGGATTCGGTCAGCCAGAGCAAAGGTGCCACTAAGGAGCAGATTGATGCGTACCGGATCAAGGAAATGAGGAACGATTACTTTTTCGATCAGACAGTTCTTCAAAATGAGCCTAAAGGTAATCTCACACTTTACAGTACAATAACCCCGGGCAACTACACCTACACTGAAAGTCTGCCGAACATTCACTGGACTCTCATAGAGGAATCCGACACCGTCTGCGGCTATCCCTGCAAAAAGGCAACGGGTGAATATGGCGGCAGAACATGGACGGTATGGTACACTCCGGATATTCCTGTAACTTACGGCCCATGGAAACTTTGCGGTCTGCCGGGACTTGTGATGTCGGCTACAGATAGTGAAGGAATCCATCATTTCGATGCTATCGTCATAAGAAAGGGTACGGCACCGATTACGGAGATAGATGCCTCTAATGTCGTCTCCACGACAAGGGAGAAGTTCATCAAAGGCAAGAACCATTTCGAGGAGAATCCGATGCAGAACCTGCCTGTCGAGGCCGTCAGCGAGATGAGCATCCGGAAATATGACGACGGTGGGAAGGCCGTTCTGATCAACGGAATGCAGTTACGGCTTCGCCCGAACGGTTATATCCCACTTGAAATAAAGTAATTGGATTGTTCGCTTTAGTAATAAACACTTCAGGCTTGCCTGCCATTTAACGCAATTGAAGATGCTGATATTATTTGGCGCAAGCCTTAAGTGTAAAGTTCCGAAACTGAGAGATTAAGTTTAACAATGAGGAGAGGATTGCTTGTAGGCCTTGCCATTCTGATGGCTGGAATAGTAGCGAATGCCCAACGCACGACCGAAACAGAGACTTGGCGTCAGTTGTCCGTGAAAGGCACGGTGAAGGACGAGTCCGGTGTAGCGGTCAGCGGAGCCATAGTGAAAGTCTCCGTACAGGAAGCCGTCCTTGGATATTCAATAGTGGATGAGTCAGGACATTACGAGATTCATTTCAAGACGGAAGCACAGCAGGTGACTGTCTCTGCGGAATGCCTTGGTTATGAATCCGTAACAGCGACGAGGCCAAGCGATTCGGTGGCTAATTGCGACCTCACAATGAAAGAAAAGGCAACAGCCTTGAAGGAAGTCGTGGTCAAGGCCCCGGCGATCCACCAGCGAGGCGACACCCTTTCATATTCCCTTCCCGCCTACGCCACCAGAGGAGATTACACCCTCAAGGACGCCATCAAGAAGCTGCCGGGAATCGATGTCACGGAAGCTGGCGCGATAAAGTACTTGGGCAAAGACATTTCCAAGTTCTACATTGAGGGCATGGATCTTCTTGGCGGCAAATACAACATCGCGACCACGAATATTCCCGCATCATACGTCAATCAGGTTCAGGTGCTCAGCAACCATCAAGAGGCGAAGGTCGATAAGGATGTCTTTTCTGATGATGTCGCCATCAACATCAAACTCAGCGACAAGGCGAAGCTCAAACCGACAGGTACCTACGAGGCATCGGCCGGCTATGGAGACGATTGGCTGTACTCGCTGAGCGGAGCTGGAATGCTGTTCACGCCTAAAACCCAAGCGATTGCCACGATCAAAACCGGCAACATCACCTCGTTCGCAACCAACGGTGGCGAAACTCTGACAGGAGCCTCAGACCCGGAATCCAAAGCCTTCGAATTGCTTGGCAATCTCTCCACCTCGCAGGCTCCTCTCAAACCGGAACGCTTCATCTCTCCGTCCGACATCCTTGTCACATTGAACGCCATACGCAAAACCGGCAAGAACTCAACCATAAAAGCCAACGCTGGTTATTCCACCTCAAAAAACGACTATGAATATTCCCAAACCAGCCTCTACTACGATGGTTCCGGGAATATTCAGTTGGACCGATCGGTCTCTCCCGAATCGGCACTCCGGAAGCCTTGGCTCTCAATGACATTCCAAAACAACTCACCAAAATGCTACATAAATCAGAATCTTTCGCTGAAAGCCACCTCCAGCAAAGCCACCTTACCGACTTGTCAAAACGGGAATATGCTCGTACAGAGCCAGACCTTAAGAGATGTCGACTTAAAGACTAACTTCACCGCCCGATGGCGGACCTCCAAACTACGCTGGAACGCTTCCTCTGTCCTTGAATATTCAGAAGCCCCGACAGCCTGTCTGGAGATTACAGATGATGAAGATAAAGGAATATTCCAAAACGCCAAAAGCAAAGGCATCAGCACCGAAAACAGCCTTTCCGCCGTCTTTGAAAGCGGCACCAACAGACTTTATGTCCCTTTGATGCTGAACTATTCATTTGACAACATCACCACGTCACTTGATGACAAGCTTGCCGCAGGTCAGAATGACGTGACATTCTCACAGTTAAGACTTGCCATAGCCCCTCAGTATGAATATACCCATCATCGCCGCAAGTTTGTCTTCCGCTCTGAGCTCCCCATAAGACTAGACAACATCACCTCTCGGCAAGAGGGGAAAGACTATTTTCAAAATTTTGGTAACGTGCAAAATTTTGAAAATAGTCTTTCCCCGACCGCCCTTTGCGACCTGCATTTCTCTGCATGCCCAGACGTGTATTTCAACTGGAATGTCAGCCCACGTTCCGTGCTGAGGGCGACGGCTTCATATTCAAGAACATTTGGAGACGCTCTGGATTTTTTGACCGCACCGGTCCGCCTTGATGAAACAACCGTGCGAGTCTCCTCCGGCGTCCTGTCCGACACCAAAGCCCTCTCCGCCAACCTTCACTACGACTTCAAGATCCCTCTTGAGCAATGGTTCCTAAACGCAGACTTTGCTTACGTCCGCAACTGGAACAACTTGATTACCTCACAGGATGTCATCGACAGCAACATCCTGACTGGTACCCTGGCTCAACAGAACGTTTCCGACAATATCATCTCACAGTTGGGCGTCACAAAACAGATCACCCCAATCAGAACAAAGATATCCTTGNNCCTTGACGGGGAGCGCGCTTTACAGCAATCAGTCAACAATGCAGAACGGCAACCTCGTTGATGTCTCTTGGCAAAGCACAGCGATATCTCCGTCGCTGTATTCCCATCCTCTTGATTGGTTGGAACTTGACTATTCGGGAGAGTACGCCAAGACTTCGTCAAATTACGGTTCCGTCCGCAAACACTACCTCTCCCAAAGTCACGACATAGTCCTTAAACTACTCCCCGGTGACTCGTTCCAGTTCACAGCCGGAGCCGAGATCTCCCGCCACCAGATCACTGATGACCTCACCAAGACAATGGCCCTGCTGGACTGCGGCCTTTCGTTCCGCCACCGCTCGATGCAACTCTCCCTGGACCTGCGCAACCTCCTGAACCAGAAGTCCTACAGTTACACAATCTACAGCACCGTCAACACCTTCACGTACGACTACCGTCTTCGCGGCCGTGAACTGATCATGACATTAAGATTCACTTTGTGAGCGTGTTGCCCGGTGATGTTGTGGTCATTGAAACCGGGCTGGACTCCTGGAGCGGTGCGCTCAGAGCAAGTCTTTTACACATCATACGACAAGTGATCTTGCGTCACATCCGAGCACAGTGGCTATGCGGAAAACCGTGCCGGCCTCGGCCTTGGAAAGAAGTTGTTTGCCTTGCTCGTAAGCGCGGATCATCCTTAAGGACGTGCCTGAGCGGTTTGCCAATTCCTGTTGTGTCAAGCCGCACCGCATCCTTTGTACCTTCAATGGATTCTCAGACTTCTTTGCGTTCATTATGCCCAAAGCGACTTCAACGAACTTGCTCAGATCCGCTTCGTGAAGCGTCGGGTACAAGGCGATCACAGTTTGGATTGTCAGGCCATCACGCTGGAATCTTTCAAATGAATATCCTGTAAACCATTGTAGATAAGAAAGGACCCAGCCTGACCAGAATATGCCCGAACGGTCAGCCGACATATGATCAGTGGTATGAACCGTTCCTCCGGTCGTTTCAATGACCCTTTCGGCTAATTCAATTCCTGACATGCCGACCAAATAACGGGGATTGCCACTTTCGAACTGGCGCACCGGCTCTCCTACAAGTAGTCTGTCATAATATTCATTGATTCCTCCCTTGCAGAGCATCGCACCATAATCAAGCGACACGGCAAAATTCATCATCGCATCCTCAAGGTAGATTTCATCGTAAGCGCGGATCATCGTTGCTGATTTTATTTCTGATTATATCGATAACATACAAGCCATCCAAGGGCGACTCTTCCTTGTCTTTGCGGAAAGCCTCTCTCGCCAATCGGTCTCTGGTCGCCTTTCGAGGATAGAATATCTCATTGCCAGCCACTTCCGCCTTCACAAAACTCAATCGGCCGAATGCTCTTTCTGATTTCAAGACTACTTGTTCTCCAAGTTTTCCCAACTTCATAGCTCTGCCTAACTGCTCGAATGAGATTGTGTTGTTCAAGAAAGCCCCGGCGAAAGAAAAATACGAGTCATCGGCTCTGTAGCCTCGGATGACATCGTAATCCTCATACTGGGGTAAAAATGTGTCATGAATATACTTTACCGCAGCTTCCGGCAACCCTTGCCCTATGGAAAACGTTCTGTTTTCCAGCAGTATAGCCAACCAATTCAGTACATGATATTCTCCTCCTGACAAGTCGATCACTTTCAACTCTTCGTCCCGAAGGAGATATTCATTGGCGAAACCGTCATTGTTCTCCGTGCACGCCCATTCCTTGGCCAAATCCAGCCGTTCCGTGCAGTAGAAGCCAAGTCCATAGTCATTGTGCCTGTTCCCTTGACCGTAAACAGGGACTTCGATTATGTTAGCCGAACCGTGGTACAAAGTAATCATAACGCAATAAGTGACGTTATAATGTCACCCCACAAATATAGCAGTTTTTGGGAATATAACCAAATATGGCTGGTTGCCATTTGAATTCTTTTCGCTAATTTTGAATCAAAAATGTTTGGACTATGATGAAAGATGTAAAGGTGATTGTTTTCGATGCGGATGACACGCTGTGGGACAATCAGTCGTACTTCGACAAAGCGGAGGATGTGTTCACGGAGGAACTTAAGGAATATGGCACTGCGGAGGAACTGTCGGCGGAACTTTTCAGGACGGAGTCCGCGAATATGCCGATTCTGGGCTACGGAGCGAAGGCCGTCTGCATCTCGATGATGGAGACCGCCTTGAAGGTGTCTGACAACAAGGTGCAGGGCGAGAATCTTTCACGAATATTATCGAGCGCGAAATCGCTGCTCAGTCTCCCTGCGACACCGCTTCCGGGAGTGGAGGACACCTTGAAGGCATTGAAGGGCTGTGGGCGCTACAGGTTGGTTGTCTTGACAAAAGGTGATATGCTCGACCAGGAGAACAAGCTAAGGCGCTCCGGGTTAAGTGAATATTTCGACAGGACTGAAGTGGTCTCCAATAAAGGCAAAAAGGAATATCTTGACCTCTGCCAAAGCGAAGGCATCTCTCCTGAAGACATGGTTATGGTCGGGAACTCATTCAAGTCGGACATCTTGCCTGTCATAGAAATCGGAGGCTACGGCATACATATTCCTTTCCACACCACGTGGCAGCATGAGGTGACTGAGGAATTTGACCATCCGAACATCACGCGTCTCGATTCTTTCGGGGAACTTGCCAAGGTATTCCTTGACTAATGGCCGGATGTGTAAAAATTTGTGACTCTGGGTGTTGTATTTAAAGGAATCAAGACGGCGCCATGAGCCTCATCCGTCTTGCACCGTGAGATGAATGACGTACTTTGACTCGCCTTTGTGTTTTGCTGAATGGATTTTATTTTATAATTTCGCAAAAAATCATGGCTGAAAATGAGAGAAGGAGAGTCCACGGC
>DCCQ01000145.1:0-1779 GCA_002314195.1 Bacteroidales bacterium UBA1077
TAGACAACGACTGCCTTCCAGCCTCCCTCAACCGAAGTAAGCCACACTGTCTCAAGAATCTCCTTGGCCTCGGCATTGTTGATTCCGGCCTGTTTGCCTTCTATTCCGAAAGCCGCGCTGACCTCACTCTCAAGGGCGTAAGGATTGGACGTCATCAAAGACCTCCAATATTCAAGGAACAAATCCGCCCTGAGATTCTCCACCTTCTCGTTGACCTTCGAGCCGTTCGCCACCGGGTAAACGTAATGCACGTCCGGATGTATGAGATTGGAAACCTTATGCTCATCGCCCAAGACCTGACTCAAAAACGCCAGCACAAGAGCCATAGCCCCGCAGCCGTCGTTCTCGTAGAGCATCATGGCATGAGGAATGCGCCCGCTTCCGGCCATCCCTTTCAACGCCTTGACGGCATCGTGGTTACCTATGATTCCATCCAACGTCATCAGCTGTTCCTGTAAGCGGTGAATCCCGCGATCCTTATAAGATATTCCTTTTCCTTGGAATCCGGGAGAACCGAAAGGGCTTCCTTTGCCTTGAGGACATATTCGTCTAGGACAGAGACGGCATATTCAACACCTTTTCCGTCCCGCACAAAGCGTCTGATTTCTTCCTTATATTCAGGATGTCCGTTGATTTCGGTCACTTTTTTCCTTATAGCCGCCTCGTCTTCCGCGCTCACTGACTTAAGCGCCCCGAGCAGCGGCAACGTGATCTTCTGCTCCTCCAGATCGATGCCCACCGGCTTGCCGATGTCCTGACAGTCGGAGTAGTCGAATATGTCATCCTTGATCTGGAAGGCTATTCCGAGGCTAACAGCATAATTTCTCACCGCCTTCACCTGTTCCTGCGTGGCGTTGACGGAAATCGCTGCGGAAACCGCCGAGGATTCAAACAACGAGGCTGTCTTGCTGTAGATTATCCTCAGGTAGTCTTTCTCGTCCGTGTCCCCGCTTGTGGCCTTCTGAAGCTGAAGCATCTCCCCTTCGGCCAGATGGCTCAACGTCCTTGAGAAGATTCTGATCACCTCGTTCCCGTGGGCGGATGACGCAAGGATGTTTTCCATGGCCCTGACCAGCCAATAATCCCCTATCAGCACGGAGGCCGCGCCACCAAGCAAGGACATCACTGTCGGACAGCCGCGCCTCTCCGAACTGCTGTCTGCGACATCATCGTGAAGCAGCGTGGCATTATGAAGCAGTTCCGACGCGGCGGCGTAGTGAATGCTGTCCGTATTGGCCACCCCTCCGGAACAAGCCCTGGCGACCAGCAAGGAAATCAGCGGACGGAGCTGCTTTCCGCTATGAGAAAGGATAGCGGTGTTGGTGGCGTTCAACAGCTCAATGTCACTTTCCAGGGAAGACCTGATCAGAGCGTCAGTGTCCTCCCAATCCTTGCCAAGGAATATTCTTACTTCTTCCAGAGTCATCTGTTCCGTGTTTAGTCCAAATGTCCGACAAGTTCCGCCACCGTGTCGGGGAACTCAATCAGATTCCGGGAACGTTGATCCAACATCCCGGTGGCCACATAATGGTCAAGCAAAGCCTTCAACGGATTGTAGAATCCGTCAAGGTTCAGCGCATAGATCTTTCCGTCGTACTTGTCAAGTTTGGCCAACGTCAACGTTCCGATCACCTCATCGAGAGTGCCTATGCCGCCGGGAAGGGCGATAGCGGCGCAGGTTCCCTCACGCATTCTTTCCTTGCGCTCAGCCATAGTGTCCGTCCAGATCACCTGGTCCAACCCTGGAAATTTATACTGTTCCATGAAGCGTGGCAGGAC
>DCCQ01000145.1:1883-2646 GCA_002314195.1 Bacteroidales bacterium UBA1077
GAGACTATCGTATAACCAAGCGAACAAGCCGCACGGGTCACTTCCCGCGCAGCTTGGTTGTACTTTTGATCGATGTCGTAGCTTGCTGAGCAATATATGACAATCTTTCGTTCCTCAGACATCCGTCAAGCCATTAAAAGAAGAAAGCGACGGACGCCATGATTCCGTTGAAGTTGTTGCCGTTGTTGACAGCGTCCCGGATTGTGGACTCAGCCGTGTCACCTGTCTCATAAATATTCCCGAAGTTCCAGAAATATTTGACCGACAACTGAAGCCTCCAGACATCTATTCCGGCTCCAAGTCCGAGTCCGTACTCAACCTTCTTGAGTTCATCCTTCAACTCTTTAGCCTTGTCCTTGTTGCCGGAGGAGATCCTGTAGCCGACAAACGGCTCGGCAAAAACATAAGGACGGAAAGCCAGCAGATCAGGACCCCACTGGAGCTGCACAGGGACTTCCAGATAACCGACCTTTGTCTCGAATGATTTGGCGGCGTCGCCTGCTGTAAGTTTGCCGAGGTCATCAGCCGCGGCTCCTTTGACCTGATAAAGAACAGAAGGTTGGATGGCGAAACCGCCACCGACTGGGAACTGGGCCGTGAGACCGATGTGGTACAAAGAGACAGACTTGGAATCCACATCCTTAATCTTGGTGGCCGATGACGTGAAACCGCCCATCAAGCCGACATGGGAAGATGTGAAACGTTGCGCCGAGGCGTCCGTGCAGAACACAAAGGCAGCCGTAACGGCGGCCACTATCAAAAA
>DCCQ01000145.1:2734-10851 GCA_002314195.1 Bacteroidales bacterium UBA1077
GATGTCAGCCTTAGGCACATTACCAACAAGTTTGTCAACAATCTCACCACCCTTGAAGAAGAGAATGGTTGGGATGTTCCTGATTCCATACTGCATGGCTATGTCCTCGCAGTCATCCACATTGCATTTCACCACGGTCGCCTTGCCGTCATATTCAGAAGCCACGGCCTCGACCGTCGGGGCAAGCATGCGGCAAGGACCGCACCATGTAGCCCAGAAGTCAACAAGAACAAGTTTGTTGTCGGAAATTATCTCCGCGAAATTTTCGTTGGTAGCTATCTTTTCCATAATCAATAAAATTTAAAAGTCCGGGACGGTAACCGCAATTACCGTTCCAGACACAAAGATAACAAATTCGCTGACTTCAGCAAAAATTCATAGTGCCAGCCGAAGCGACAATGCTACAACGCCTGCTCGATGTTCCAGACGAAGGCACGGAGCCCGAGATCCTTGTAGGTCTTGTCCTTCTGCCGGAGGGCATCCATGATCGGAGTGACCTTGTCGTCAGGGACAATTGTCAGAATGGCATAGTTCTGCTCCGGCCATGCATGGTCACCGTAATGGGGACGTCCGTCAACGCCACCTCTTCCCTGAATGTCAAGCCACTGAGTGAAGCCTCTTTGGCCGTTGCTCTCAAGCAGCTCGACAATCTCGTTGCCATAGGCCTGATTGTATGAGATAAATATTGCTTTCATAAATAATTAATCTTTAGCGAATTAAATATCATCCCTTAGCCCGCGTCAATTTCTTGGCCTTGCGCCTCTCCTGAGCGGTGGCGAGAGAGCAGTAGATCGTAGGAATCAGAATGAGGGTTACAAGTGTGGAGATCGTCAGACCCCAGCAGACCGTCATACCGAGAGATCGCCACATCTCTGAACCTTCACCACGTCCTACCGCCATAGGAACCATACCGAGCACGGTCGTGAGGGTCGTCATAAGAATAGGACGCAGACGGCTTCTCGCGGCGGTGACGGAGGCGTCAATGACGCTCATTCCCCTCTCGCGCATCAGGATTGTGTAGTCAATCAGCACAATACCGTTCTTCACAACGATACCGAGCAGGATGATGATGCCGATCATCGCCATCACACCAAGCGCCGTGTTAGTGGCCCAAAGGCCGAGAATCACACCGGTGAAGGCAAACGGCACGGAGAACATGATGACAAACGGACTCATGAACGACTCGAACTGGGAGGCCATCACCATATAGACAAGGATGATGATGAGAACCATCAGCACGATCAGGTTCTTGAACATGGACTGCTGATCCTCGAAGTCACCTGAGATGTCCGTTGTTATGTTGTTCGGAATGTCCGTGGTCTTGATGACAGCGTTGGTGGCGGCGACAGCCTCGCTGAGCGCGTGCCCGTCAGAGACGATACCGGTCACGGTGATGTACCTCTCACGGTTCTTTCTCTCGATCGTAGGAGGGACCTTGGCCTCGACAACAGTGCCGAGATCCTTGATGCGCACAGCCTTTCCGGCAGGAGTGTAGACAATGATGTTCTCAATGTCCTGCACGCTCGAGCGGAACTTCTTGTCGTAGATGACACGGATGTTGTACTCGTCACCCTCCTCACGGTAATATGAGCCGACGGAACCATTCATCGCGGCACTGAAAGCCGCGGCTGCGGTCGTGGAGTTAAGCCCGTTGAGAGCCAATTTCGTCCTGTCGAAATCCACCTGGTACTCAGGTGTGTAGTCATCACGGCTGAGGACCACCTGCGAGAAGTTTTCGTTCTGCAGCAACTTGTCCTGAATCTCTTTGGCGACACGGTCGGTCTCATCGAAATCGTAGCCGTAGATCTCTAGCGTGACGGAAGAAGCACCTCCGACACCGCCCATACCTTCGGTGACGGTACCTTTCTTGACTTCAGGATATTCCCTGAGATCCTTACGGATGATATCGGCGATTTCTGTGGACGAGCGTTCACGGTCTTCCATCGAGCCAAGGTTGATGTTCATCGAAATGATGTACGATCCATTGGATTGGATGCTGCCATAGACATTGTCAGAGCTGGCCTGGCCATAACGGTACTGGAGCACCTGGATTTCAGGGACCTCAGACCTGAGTCTTGCAGCGAAGTTCTTGGCGAATTCACCAGTTACAGTCTGCTCTGTTCCCACTGGAAGTTCTATCGAGACCGTAAGACGGCCTTCATCGGAATGAGGGAAGTACTCGCTCTTCAGCCCCGGAGCAAGAAGGACAAGAACGGCTATGAATATGGCAAGCGCACTGAATATGACGGTTTTTCTGTGGCTCATAGCCCAACCGATGATCTTGGCGTAACCATTGGATATAGTGTTCAGGAACTTCTCGACATTGTCGAAGATAGCCCTGTGAAGTTTCCCGTTCTTAGGCTTGTTGCTGAGGATTCTGGAGCATAGCATCGGCACAAGGGTCAACGCGGCTGCCGTGGAGATGATCATGATGATGCTGACAATCCATCCAAGCTGCTTGAACATGATTCCGGCCATTCCGGTGATCATCGTAAGGGGCAGGAACACGCAAAGCATAGTCAAGGTTGAGGCGACAACCGAGATACCTACCTCCGAGGTTCCGTGCACGGCGGCCTCAGTAGGTTTCTCACCTCGCTCCAAGTGGGTCGAGACGTTCTCCAGCACGACTATGGAGTCATCCACCACCATTCCGATCGCAATTGACAAGGCCGACATCGAGATGATGTTCAATGTGTTGCCGGTGGCGAACAGGTAGATCAATGACCCCAGCAGGGCTATAGGAATCGAGAGAACTATGATGAATGTCGCCCTCCAACGTCCAAGGAATATATAGACCACGAGCATGACAACCAAAAGGGTGATGAATATGGTCTCCTTCAGGGAATCGAGGGTGTTCAGAATGTTGGTTGAACTGTCCACGACAGTAGTTATCTTCACATCGGAAGGCAGCGTCGGCTCGATGGCCTTGAGTTTCTGCTTCACGCTCTTGATCACATTGACAGTGTTGGCTCCGGACTGCTTCTGTATGGCAATCATCGCGGCTCTCTCTCCATTAGTGTAAGACTCCTGCGACTTTTCCTCAAGACCGTCAATGACGGTGGCCACATCCCTCAGATAGACAGCCTGGCCATCTTTCGTACTGACCACGATGTCGAGAAGCTCGGAAGGATCCTTGAATTCCTTCTCCACACGGAGCGTGAATGACTCGGCCCCGATGTCGATACTTCCTGAAGGCACGTTGCGGTTCTCAGATGCTATGGTCTGTGATATTCCCGAAACACTCAAGCCATAGGCTTCCAATTTGTTAGGATCGCAATAAACGTGGATTTCCCTTTCCGGGGCTCCAGAGACACTGACCGTACCAACGCCTTTCACTCGTCCCAAAGGGGTGACAAGTTTGTCGTCCAGGATCTTGTCAAGCCCCATGAGACTCTTGTCGGCCTTGGCCGAAAGGATCATTACAGGCATGTCATCCATACCGAATTTGAAGAGCACCGGAACAGATGCCCCGTCAGGCAAGGACGAGTTGACAAGATCCAGTTTGTCCCGGATGTTGTTGCAGGCTTCGTCAATGTCGGTACCGTACTCAAACTCAAGGACAACGACAGAGGTGTTTTCCTTGGATCTGGAAGTGATGTCCTTGAGATCTTCCACACTGTTCAAAGTGTTCTCAAGCACCTTTGTCAGGTTGTTCTCGATGTCGGAAGCACTCGCTCCCGGATATGACGACATCACAAGAACAACGTTTGCATCGAAATCGGGGAAATTCGCCAAAGATGTGTTCATCAGTGAAAAGACTCCGAAAATCGCAAAGGCAAGGAATATCAATGCCGTTGTGACGGGATTCTTCACCGCGGATCTGTAAATACTCATAGTTTAAACTCTTTAGTTGTTCTTTGAGATCTCGACCTTGGCTCCGTCCTTCAGACTGGAGCTTCCCTTGGTGGCAACGATGTCACCCTCGTTCAAGCCTTCGAGAATCTCATAGTACCTGTCGAAATGACGTCCGATCTTGACGATGACGCTGTTGACAGTGTTGTCGGCGCCTACGACATAGACGCTTCTCTGGCCTGAGCCCTGCATCTTCACGACCGCCTCGTCAGGAACAACGATGCTGTTGTTGACACCGAACTCGACCTTGACTCTGGCGAACATTCCAGGCCTGAGAGTCCTGTCCGCATTGCCAACGAGAACCTCTGTGGTGAATGTGTGGGAAGCCGGGTCAATTGTAGGATAGATTTTGTTGATCTTCCCCTTGAAAACCCTTTCAGGAATCGCGTCCGCCGTGATCTCCACCTCGTCACCTTTCTTGACCTTCGTGTAGTCGGACTCGGAGATCCCCACCAGAAGCTTCACAGGTGTGATCTGCTGTACAACAAAAATAGGTTGGCCTGAATAGAGGTCGCCCTGGTCGTAGTTCCTTGCCGTGACCACACCGCTGATAGGGGACCTGAGCAAGGTGTTCTCCAACAAGTTATTGTAGGATCTGCGGCTAACCTTCCAAGCCATCTCCGCCGCGTCGAAATCTGACTTCGACACTCCGCCTTCCTCATAAAGGCTTCTGAGACGGCTGAGTTCTGTGGAATCGTTTGCCAATTTGAGCCTAGCCTGGTCTAGTTGGGACGCGTCCATCTCGGCCAGCAACTGGTTCTTGTTCACAAAACTGCCCACATCCACCTTGATGACCTCAATCCTTCCCCCTGTCTGCGGAGCGATGTTGTTCACGGCAAAAGCCTCCACGGATGTTGAATATACTTCCGTCTGAGGGACTTCCTGCCTCACCGCCGTGGCGGTCGCGATCAAAGTCGCCCTTTCCTCAACATTCTGGGCAGCGGATGTGTTGTCGGCTTTCTTGCCGTTTCCGCAAGAGGCGAGAAGCGTGGCGGCTGAGACGAAAGCCATTGTTCTGATAATCTTGTTCATATTCTTAATGTTTTATTTTTTTCACATATTTTCGAGATCGACCTCTCCCTTTTCATCGATGAAATCGTAGCCGAGGGTCTTCTCAAGATTCGACTTGGCGACAACAAAATTATAGACCGCCTGTGACTGGGACAGACTTGCCTGGGTCAAGGTAAGCTGCGCGTCATTCAGTTCCGTGATCGTGCTCTTTCCGACCTTGTAGGACTTGGCGGCGATGTCGTAGGCCTTCTGGGCAAGAGCGACCGCCTCGGTGGCGGAGTTGAAACTGTTCATGTTAGTCTCCATCGTGTTAAGGTACTGACGGATGGATATTCTGAGCTGCCTTTCGGTCTCGATCCTCTGAAGATCGAGCTGCGTGGCCTGAACCTTGGCCTGACGCACATCATTATGGCGCTTTCCACCGGAGAAAATCGGAATTGAAAGGCTCACACCGACATAGGAATACGGAGACCACTGATACTCGCTGAACTTGAAGTCATTGGTCATCGCGATCATGCTGTATGAGAAGTTAGCCGAAAGAGTAGGAAGGTAAGCGGCCTTCTGCATGCGCACGGTCGTGGCCAACTGCTCGGCCTGGATTTCCAACTGACGCATTGTCGTGTTGTACTCAAGTGATGGCTCACTATGTTCGTTAAGATCCCGGAACATCTCCTTGGAGAAGTCCTCAAGGGTGCCGGACACATCTATATTCCTTTCCAACTCCACACCCATCACGGCTTTAAGCTGCCAAAGCGCGAGTATCACCGAGCTTTCCGCATTATAGACATTCGGGACAGCGGCGGCCACGGTTGATTTGGCCCTTGTATATTCAAGTTCCGAAGCCTTCTGGGCGTTGTAGCGTTTCTCGGTCTGGCTGAAATTCTCGACAGCGTTCTCATACACATCTTTATACACCTTGAACGCTTCCTTGGCTAGCAGAACAGCGTAGTAAGCCTGCTTCACCTGCGTGACCATGTCCAGTCTCGAAGACCGAGCCTTCTCTACGGCCAGATCTACGCTTTGGCCTGATATCTTCAGACTCTCCCAAAGCTGGGCGTTGACGATAGGCAGTGATGCGGACACTCCATAATTGTAAGTGTTCCAACGGCCTACGGCAAAACCACCGCTGCTGGAACTGCTCTCTCCGGATTCAGTCTTCACAGGTTCCATTCCGGCATTTTCAGAAAGTTCGTTGATCCTCGTGAAATATGGCAGAAGAGAGCTGAACATGCTCGAACCGCCACCTGAGCCACTGTCTGAATCCATGTACATCATCTGCTTCTTGATGGTTCTCTGATAAGCTCCCGAGGCGTTGATCTGCGGGAACAGGGAGGCGTAGGTGCCCTTCTTGGCATATTCAGTGCGTTGGATTTCCTTGTCGGCGACCTTGACCGCAACATTCTCGCTCAGAGCGATCTGCAATGCATCGTTCAATGTCAGAACGACTTTGGCCGTGTCCTTGGGAGACTCCTTTGGAATCGTGTCATTCCGGTACTGAGCCTGTGCGGACAGTGCCAGCGGCAACGCAGCCATGACAAGAATTAAATTCTTCAATCTGTTTTTCATACTTATACTAACTGTTTTTATCATTTGTCAATGATGAATATTCCTCAAAACCCTTCGGGGTGAGAAGAGTCCTTGTGACTATGTCCTCGAAAGCCGCGGCAAGCGACTTGAAGGAGACCTTGACTCCCTCGACATGACCGCTTCCATCAAGGTAGTCGATCATACCCTCGTGCATGATGCAAATCAGAAGCTGAACACCATCAACATCCATGTCAGACCTTACCAACCCCTGCTCCATGCCTTCACGGAAACGATCCACAAAGAAGCGGTGCATGGCCTTGCCCCGCTCCTCGGCGTGCTTGGTGAATGTCTCCGGATAATACTTCATGATGTCCTTGACCATTCTCTTGTCCTTCACCATAGTCTTCTTTCTGTTCACCATGGAAAACAGAGCCTTTAGAATCTGGACGATGTCCTTGCCCTTCACGATCCTGTCGAACTCATCTTTTTTCTTCCTGACATTATTGGTAACCACATCCGCGACAAGATCTTCCTTCTGGGCATAGTACTGATAGAACGTCTTCTTTGAGATGCCCAACTTACGGCAGATGTCGTCTATGGACACCTCGCGAATCCCTTCTTCGGAAAAAAGGGAGTCCGCGGTCCTCATTATTATTTCCTTTGTCAATCCGGCCATAATCGTTGTCAAACGGGGAAATCATTCTGCAAATGTTATGCAAACATTCTGTATTTCCAAGAGAAAACAACAACTTCCTTTTCTCAAAGATATAAAACAAAAAGCGCATCGTCTTTATTCTTAAATAAATAAAACGATGCACTGGAAAACTGAAAAAATTTCCTAGTTTCCTATATCACACCGAAATGTTCGAGTGCAGTGACGATTCCGTCCTCGTCCACTGTGTCAGTGACATAGTCAGCGACGGCCTTGACGTCATCGGTGGCATTGCCCATCGCGACGCCTATCCCTGCATATTCAATGATTGGAATGTCGTTGCCACCGTCTCCGAACGCCATGCACTCCTCACGCTTCACTCCGATGTGTTCCAGAATCTTTGAAGCGCCATAAGATTTCGACAGTCCCTCCGGTACGACATCAATGAAATACGGATGCCACCTTGAGTATGTTACATCCTTAAGGACAGGGCGGAGCAGACGTTTCTCCTGCCCCTCGTCAAAGAATATTGTGTATTCATAGACCTGATGCTCTCTGGCGACCTTGCAAAGATCCAAAAAGCCGGACGGGTGGAGATTCAGCATATTCTCCACCTCTATGGCGTGCTCACTTGCATGGTTTATACCGGCAACCGTGTCAGCAAACACCCAACAGGAAACATTGTGAGTCTCCGCGATCTCAGCAATCTGCATCGATGTTTCCTTATGCATAGGATGACTGTCAATCACTTCTTCTCCAAGCGTGGTCTTTGCCCCGTTCATCTCCACATAGCCATCGAACGGGAAGCCGTCCAGATTGTTCATCACCGACCTGGCACGACCGCTGGAAATGAAAAGCTTCACGCCCTTGTCCTGAAGCGCGTGAAGTTTCTCCTTGAGATTATTGGACATCCGATGAGTCTTAAAACTCACCAGAGTGCCATCAATGTCAAAAAAAATCGCCTTTACCATGAACTATCCGTTAATACCTTTAGCATAGTGGGTAGGCTCCGCCTTTTGCGGCTTGGTGTCAGGAATAACCGCTGCCGCGGGAATCTTCTTCTTATAAGAATATA
>DCCQ01000145.1:10985-11786 GCA_002314195.1 Bacteroidales bacterium UBA1077
CGCATTCCGAAGCAGACGATGAAGAATATTCCTATGAATGAGCCCCTGTACATCTTGTCCAGCCTCTTGACATAAAGCCAGAGTAGCCCTATTCCTAGGATAAGGTAGCTGAGCGCCTCGTAAATCTGGGTAGGATGCTTCGGCTCGGTCTCTCCCCTGCGTTCGAAGATAAAACCCCATGGAAGATTTGTAACGTCACCGTATATTTCAGAGTTACAAAGGTTTCCAAGTCTGATAAAGGTTGCCGCGAACGCCACGGCTATTGCCAGACGATCCAGAATCCACAGAAAATCTATGTGATTTTTCCTGCCGTACTTGTTAGCGAACCACCACATGCACAGGAGCAGCATCAGCGCACCTCCATGACTGGCAAGTCCTCCGTGCCACACAGCGAAGATTTCCAAAAAACCTTTCCAAGAACCGAAATAATAGTCCGGTTGATAGAAAATGCAATGCCCGAGACGGGCTCCGACCAAAGTTCCGATCAGCAAAGTGTAGAGAAGTGGATCAAGAAGAGCCTCGTTGACTTTCTCCCTTTTGAAGAACTTCGTGAACAACCAGTAACCAAGAACGAACCCGGAAACAAACAGGAGACCATACCACCTTACGGCGAAAGATCCAATCCTGAATATCTCCGGATTCATGTTCCAATGTACGAACAGCGAATCCATAATCAATTGTCACTTTTCGTACAAAGATAGTGTATTTTTCGGATTATCCGAGTGCTTAGTCGCGGATAGCGGCAATGCCCGGAAGTTCCTTGCCCTCGATGGCCTCAAGCATTGCGCCACCACCGGTGGA
>DCCQ01000145.1:11875-13289 GCA_002314195.1 Bacteroidales bacterium UBA1077
GAGTAGGCTCCGTTCTGGGTTGCCTCGGCCACAAACTCAGCGATCTTCTCGGTACCGTGAGCGAAGTTAGGAAGCTCAAACACTCCGACAGGGCCGTTCCAAAGGATGGTCTTGGAAGCGAGGATGATCTTCTTCCAGTTCTCAAGAGAAGCCTCGGAAGCGTCCATTCCCTCCCAATCATCAGGAATGTTGAATATGTCGAATGTCTTGCGAGGTGTGTCGTTGCTGAACTCCTGACCTGAGACTGTGGCGACTGAAAGCGAAATGTTAACGCCCTTCTCCTTGGCCTCCTTCATGATCTCAAGAGCGTCCGGCATGAGCTCATCCTCATGAAGAGACTTTCCGATGTGACCGCCCTGGGCCTTGATGAAGGTGTAGCCCATGCCGCCACCGATGATGAGGTTGTCAACTTTGTCAAGCAGGTTCTTAATCACTCCGAGTTTGCTGGAAACCTTTGAGCCACCGATGATGGCGGTGAAAGGATGCTTGGCGTTCTTCAAGACATAGTCAATCGCCTTGATCTCCTTTTCCATCAGGTAGCCGAACATCTTGTCGTTCGGGAAGTAGGCGGCGATGAGCGCGGTTGAGGCGTGAGCCCTGTGAGCTGTGCCGAAAGCGTCGTTGATGTAGCAGTCAGCGTAGGATGCCAGCTTCTTCACGAAAGCTTTCTGGCTTTCCTTGACGGCTTTCTTGGCTGCGGCCTTCTCCTCGTCTGTGGCGTTGTCAGCAAGTCCTCTCGGCTTGCCCTCCTCCTCAGCGTAGAAACGCAGGTTCTCAAGCATCAGAACCTCACCAGGCTTTAGAGCGGCTGCTTGCGCGTCTGCCTTCATGCAGTCGTCAGCGAACTGAACCGGAACACCGAGGCATTCTGAGACATGGGCAACGATGTGCTTGAGAGAAAACTTTGGATCCACTCCTTTAGGACGTCCGAGATGGGACATCAGGATGAGGGAACCTCCTTCTGAGAGCACTTTCTTGAGTGTAGGGAGAGCCGCGCGGATGCGGGTGTCGTCTGTGATGTTGAAATTCTCATCGAGCGGAACGTTGAAATCCACTCTGACAATAGCCTTCTTACCTTTGAAATCGTAGGTGTCAATGTGCTGTTGCATAACGGTATTGTTTAAAAATTGTTAGCGTATTTCAAGACGCAAATATAGTAAAATTCAGCGGATTGGGAATCAATCAGCCAGACTATAACGATTAAATCTGATCGCAACAGGATAAAACAGGCTTTCTTTTCCTATCTTTGTACGCTATGACGATTGAGTTCAATCCACAATCATGGAAGGACTACGAACTTCTCGACTCCGGAAGGGGCGAGAAGCTCGAAAGGTTCGGTGAATATGTTCTTGCCCGCCCGGAGCCGAAGGCTCTGTGGGACAAGAGCATGACTGATGCTGAATGGAACAGGCTC
>DCCQ01000145.1:13359-13580 GCA_002314195.1 Bacteroidales bacterium UBA1077
GACAGCGGAACGTGGGAAAGATTAAGGAATATGCCCGATCAGTGGTGGATCCGCTACGGCGGCGGGCCAAAGTTCAGCCTCAGACTGGGTCTCACGTCTTTCAAGCATGTGGGAGTATTCCCGGAGCAGGCCGCGAACTGGGACTACATATTCAAGCAGACCTCGGACATCGCCGCGAAGACAGGCTCACGTCCTAAGGTCTTGAATCTGTTCGCCTACAC
>DCCQ01000132.1:0-2820 GCA_002314195.1 Bacteroidales bacterium UBA1077
GGGGCGAACTCGGTGGTTATGACTAGGATGTCACCCCAGTTCCTGTCGTGGAACTCAAACGCGGCGTTCTCCATCGAGATGTCACCGTTGCGATTCGGGAAATCAGCCACAAGGCAGTCCCTCCAGCATGAGTTGCGCTCGAAAGGGAAATATTCAGGGAACTTTGTCCTGCCGTTCTCGGCTGTCTTATAGCCATAGTCGTGATTGCCGCACGAGATGATGTACGGGACCTTGCCGTCAAGACGCGACAAGGATCTTGACGCGGCCTCCCACATCTCGCGGCTGGTCTGGTTCACCATCTTACGGTTCATCTTGATGTTCTCGTTCTGCTCGACCAGATCACCGGTGCAGAGCACGGCCTTAATGTTAAGGTGATTCACATTGTCTGCAATCCATGCGGTACACAGCTCAAAGATAGGCTGGTTGATGTCGTACTTATTGTAGGTCTGAGGATCACCAAGGACAATCATGGAGAACGAATCCTCGTTCTCAAGATTCTGACGGTCAGCCCTGTGCTGGGCAAAAAGCGGATTTGCTCCGACTGCGAGCAAACCTAAACTCAAAAAGATAAAGATGTATTTTCTCATACTTTCAGTGTTAATGACGCTGCAAAGATATACATTTCCAATGTGGAGGCCAAACATTCCGGCCACCTCCTGAAAGTCTGAGGAAATATTCTTAAATTGCGGGAATATGGAAAAGATCAGAATCTGGTGCGGAGGTGATGAGTCACTTCCTACGGTTTATATTCATTCTGTAGCCGGGGACGGGCACAATGTCTGGGAGGCCTGCCGGCGAATCGGCTGCCCGGACTTCAATCTAGTGTCGGTTTATGGTTTCGATTTCGAGGGCGACCTGACTCCGTGGACGGCTCCGGGAGTCCGTAAAGGCCAGCCTCCGTTCAAAGGAAACGCCGAACATCATCTGGCGGATCTGCTGGGCAGGATAGTGCCTTATACCGAGGCTCAGTTGCCGGCCAAGCCACTCTACAGCGCGCTGGCGGGATATTCACTAGCGGGACTTTTCGCCCTCTGGAGCATCTGGAAGACCGATCGCTTCGCACGGATAGCCTGCGGTTCCGCCTCCTTCTGGTATCCAGGATTCATTGAATATGCAGTCTCGCATCCGATGATCAGCCGGCCGGATTTCGTTTCACTATCGCTCGGAGATAACGAAAGCAACACGAGGCACCCGGTGATGAGCCGGGTCGGGGAATGCACCGACAAGGTCCTTGAACTCCTTGCCGAGTCGGCCATACCACACTGTTTCGAGATCAACCCCGGCAACCATTTCACGGACCCCGACCTGCGCCTAGCCAAGGCCACCTCACGGATGCTGGGTGGTTGAAAATAGATATTCATGAACATTAATTATGGGGGAAATGATGCAAGGAACGGTTCTTGCGGGATTTAGGGAATTGGTTAGTCAGTGCGGCGGGCAATCGCCGTTTTGAATGAATATATTCACTGAAGGCAATTGCCTGCCTGACGGGAAAAAGAGAGAGAGATGAATAAGACAACAAAAAAGGTCATGCTTTCGGGCATGGCGGCTGTCATGCTGATGTCATGCGGTACAGCGAAAAAAAGCGGGCAGAGTGATGCCGGACAAGTTATCATGGGGAATATGGAAGAGATTGACAGCGATTATCTGATTTTGGACGACAGCCAGAGGAATCTTTTGACGAAGAACAACACTTTCGCCCTCAACCTGTTCAACAAAGTGTCAGGCATGGATTCCAAGGTGGTCTCGCCGCTAAGTGTGACAGGACTGATGAGCATTCTGGCCAACGGAGCCGAAGGTGAGACCCGTCAGGAGATTCTGAACATTTTGGGATGGAACGGAGCCTCGATGGACGAGATCAACGCCCTGTACGGCTATCTCATCAAGAAGGCCGGAAAGCTTGATCCTTCAACAACCGTCAGCATCGCCGACTACATCGCGGTCAACAAGAACAACAAGGTCAAAAAGGAATTCGAGCAGACTATAAGCGATTGGTTCAAGGCAGAGGTCGGAAGCCTTGACTTCACGTCCGGAAAGACAACCGGCATCATAAACGATTGGTGTTCAAGGCACACGGAGGGAATGATTCCTAAAATCATCGACAATGTGGAGCCGGACGCGGTCGCCTACATCATGAACGCCATCTATTTCAACGGCTCATGGACAGACAAGTTCAACGCCAAGGAGACCAGGCTGGAGCGCTTCAGAGGCTACACCCGCGACATCAAGAAAGTCAAGATGATGCACCGGAACGATGAATATCTCTACACATCAAACAAGACTTATTCCGCCGTCAGGCTTCCTTATGGCAACGGATCATACACAATGACGGTTCTGCTGCCGAACGAGGACAAGTCGATCGATGACATGATGAAGGTTGTCAACGCCAAAGAACTCTCATCTCTTGGCCGCTCTATGGAGAACTGCAAGGTTGACCTCAAGCTGCCTAAGTTCACGACTGAGGTTGAGTTACCGCTGAACGATGTGATCTCCGCTCTCGGCGCTCCGACAATGTTCCACCCGTCAGCCGACTTCAGCAGACTGGCCGATGGTGATTTATTCGTTTCAAAGATGTTGCAGAAAGCCAAGATCGAGGTCAGCGAGGAGGGTACCAAAGCTGCTGCGGTGACAGCTGCCATCATGACGATGTCAGCTCTCGCCCCGGAGCCTCGTCAGGTAGAGTTCCACGCCGACAGACCGTTCGTCTATTTCATCAGCGAGTCCGGCACCGGCGCCATCTACTTCATCGGACAGTTCACCGGCAGCGAGATCTAAGCTTATTTCAGTCTCCATACGGGCCAGACAAAAACAAATTTCCGA
>DCCQ01000132.1:2879-16872 GCA_002314195.1 Bacteroidales bacterium UBA1077
TCGGAAATTTGTTTTTGTCTGGCTATAACACTTATGATAAGGTCACTTCGACAAGATCAGTGACCGGAAGGAGAATGGTTCACCGGCCAGCGGTGCGGCGGGCGTCGAGGGCGCGCTGGAACTCACGGGCGTTGCGGAGGTGTTCGGAATAGGTGGCGGCGAATTTGTGGGTGCCGTCCATGGCGGCGCTGGCACAGAAATAAAGGTAGCCGTGACGGTCAGGATTCAGGACGGCCTCAAGGCTGGGTCTGTCCGGCACACAGATCGGACCGGGAGGGAGACCTTCATGCAAGTAGGTGTTGTACGGAGAATCGTACTCTAAATGCTTGAGCAGAATTCTATTAAGGGTGTACCCATAACAGAAGGCAACTGTCGGGTCAGCCTGGAGCCTCATTCCTTGATGCAGACGATTCAAATACACACCGGCGATTGAGGAATATTCAGGAGCATGGTTCGACTCGCTCTTGACTATGGACGCCACAATCGAGACCTGCTTGGGAGTCAAGCCTTGAGCCTCAGCCTTGGCGACATTATCAGCGGTCCAAAAGGCATCGTAGGCGGCCTTCTGCTTGTCCAGTATGTCTTTCATCGAGGCTGTCCAATAAACCTGATAGGTGTCCGGTATGATGAGCGAGAACACTTCGGAGGGAGTGAAACCGTAGCCGGAAAGCAATGATGAATCATTCAGAGCGGAGGCTACGTCGGCGGAGTCCAGCATCATCTGGTTAGCGATCTTGCGGGCAATCAAGCCCTTAATCCTCATCGTCCCGGAAAGGACCAGATTCACAGGTGTCTGCCAGCCATTTCTCAGCATCCGGACTACATAAACACTCGGCTTGTTCCTCTCCACAACATAATGTCCCGGCTTCAAATCCACATCCGACAAGCCTTTTCTCACCACACGCGCCAAGCTGCGATGATTTATGACAATGCTGTCAGGAATCTGCGCAAGCACCTCATCCACAGCCATCTGCGGACGCACATACAAATCTGCCTTTCCTGAAAAATTCGGCTTGCGATTATCGGCATACCAACGCCCACCAACCGCACCAAGAATCACGATCACCAACAAAGCGGCGACCAGAACGATAAGTTTCCAAGTCTTCATCACTTCTTCAATCTCTTGCCGCGAAGGATGATGGTGTCACCCTCGCGAGGTTCATAACCGGCCGGAAAGCCGTTCATCTTCATCACACTTGACATCTTCACGGCGAAGCGTTGGCAGATGTCACGCAAAGGCTCATCGTCTCCTCCGACTATGTACTTGTCAAGTCCCTTTTCAGACTGGTTCTTCTTCGCCTGCAGATAGACAACCGTCCCCGGCAGAAGTTCTTCGGAACGAGACAAATCATTGAATCTAAGCAATTCGTTCAAGTAAAGGTGATACGATGCGGCGATGCTTGAATATGTCTCCCCTTCAACCGAAGTGATGAACGGAACGCCGTTGCGGGAATATGCCTCTCTGGTCAACGAGAAACTGAACACCTCCAGTCCGCTCTTGTCTATCTTCTTTGGCTCTTCAAGGGACAGAGGGGAAGCAGGGATCACATCTGAGACTGGTTCATTCCTGACACGCTTCTTTCTGGCCCTGCGCGCCTTGCGGTCTTTCTTGGATTTTTCTTTCTTCGCCTTGTCTTTCTTGACGGAGGCCGGCTTCCTGCCAGAATCCACATTGGAATCCCCACAAGCGGCCACAGCGATTTCCTCCACAGACTCAGCCACACGTTCAGACTCCTCGTAAGTCATTGTGTCATATTCATAAAGCTTGTAGTCCTCAATGTATTTGATGAGTTTTGCCGGATAGTTGGGATCCGTTGCGTAACCGGCCTTCTTCAATCCGTACGCCCATCCCTTATAGTCGGTTGTCTTCAGATCAAACAGGAACTTGTAGCGGTCCCGGTAACGCAGAAAATCCGAATGATCCTGAAACGACTCATCGGCAGAGTCATAGACCCGGAAGCACTCCCCTTTCGCGTCGTCGTCATAGCGCATCGATTTGCCTTTCCAATCCTTGTGGCACTTGATTCCGAAGTGGTTGTTACCCTCGGCAGCCAGCGGCGAGAGCCCATAACGAGACTCCAGAATACCTTGTGCCAACGTGATGCTGGCCGGCACACCGCTGCGGTACATCTCCCGCACCGCCGTCGGAGCCCATTTCTGAATATACCGTTCCTGAGGCGTGCCCTGGGCGAGAGCGGCCACATGACACAATACAAGACTTATGAATATAACAATCTTTCTCATCCTGAATATTTACAATCCATAAAAATCTCTGCCAGACCCGCAGCAGATCATGTTTTGCCGCTTACTGACTACAAAATGTAAATATAGTGAAATTTAGCCGATAGAAAACCACACTGACCACCAATCAGACAATATCTACCCTAATTTCACCAAAGGAAGATCGAAAACATCCCCGTCTTTGGCGGCATAAGTCTCCGGGAATATGCTCCTGCATTCAGACTCGTACTTGGAAATGTCCTTGCAACGCGAGGAATAATGTCCGATCACGAGTTTCCCAACGCCGGCATCCAGTGCGCACCGGGCGGCCTGCAGGGTTGTGGAATGATGCCTGACAGCCGCCAGGTCTGTCAAGTCGGCAGTGTAGGTTGTCTCATGATAAAGCAGGTCAACGCCCTTTACCCAAGAGGACAGTTCCGGGAACGGGGCCGTGTCGCTGCAATAGGCGAAGGAGCGGGGAATGTACGGCTTGTAGCCAAGTTCCTCGAACGGGAGGATTTCGGTGGTTCCGTCTGGATATTCACGAAACACATCCTCGCCGCGCTTCACAGCGCCAATCTCGGTGAGCGAGAGGGCATATTCATCAATTTTCCACTTTTTGACATTCATCTGAGGCTCCTTTTCCCGGAAAAGCCAGCCGAAAGTCTCGATCTTGTGGTTGAGCGGGAAAGCGTAGACTTCAAGGGATTTGGTATGGTAGATCATTTCCGGAGCCTTCATATTCATAGGAATATGCCTGATCTCGAATGGGATTCCTTCACCGTAGTAGGAAAGGAAGAATCTAAGGATAGGGCCGAAGCTGACCGGGGCGTAGATGTTCAGCGGAGTCATCCGGGAGAGCATTCCCATCGTGGAAAGCAGTCCGAAGAGTCCGAAGACATGATCCCCGTGGATGTGCGAGATGAAGATCGAGTCAATCTTCAACAGAGATATGCGGCTCTCCTGAAGGCGCGTCTGCACACCCTCTCCGCAGTCAATCAAAAATGAGCGCCCATGTACGGAAAGTACCTGAGCGCTCTGATTTCTTCCGGGGCCGGGCTTGGCCGAAGCCGTGCCCAGCACCGTCAAAGTAAAATCCATGGATTATTCACCTTTCTCGAACTTGTCCTTGAGGGCGGCGAGCTCGCTGATGTCACCGAGGGTGGTCTTCTCCAGGTTGGAGTTGATCTTCTTGACCGCCTTCTTTGTGTTGTCAGCCTCTACGGCCACCTTCTCGGCCTTGGCCTCAGAGTATGTTCTAACGTGTGAGAGAAGGATTCTGCGAGTGCTTCTTCTGAGTTCGATGACCTTGAACGGAAGTTTCTCGCCCACAACAGCCTGCTTGCCGTCCTCCTTGATGAGGTCACGGCTGAACGCGAAGCCCTCGTCGTCACCCTCAAGCTTGATGTTGGCGCCCTTGTCGGTAAGGGAAGCGACAGTTCCCTCAACGGTTGAGCCTACAGGATATTTCTCCTCGATGGCGTCCCAAGGGTTAGGGGTAAGCTGCTTGTGGCCAAGGCTGAGCTTGTGGTTTGCCTCGTCGAAGTCAAGGATCTGAACGTCGATGACATCACCAGGGGAAACGAGCTCTGAAGGATGCTTGATCTTGTTCCATGAGAGGTCGCTGATGTGGATGAGTCCCTCAACGCCGTCCTCTGGCTCGGCGAACACACCGAAGTTGGTGATGTTGCGAACGACAGCCTTGTGAACAGAACCTACAGGATACTTGTCGCGGATGCTCTCCCAAGGGTTAGGGGTGAGCTGCTTCAGACCGAGTGACATCTTCCTGTTCTCACGGTCGATGGAGAGGACTTTGGCCTCTACCTCGTCACCCACCTTTAGGAACTCCTGAGCGCTGTGGAGCCTTGGAGACCAAGACATCTCAGACACGTGGATGAGACCCTCGACACCCGGCTCGATCTCCACGAAAGCGCCGTAGTCAGCGATGAGGACAACCTTACCCTTGACAACGTCGCCCTCCTTGATGTTGGCGTCGAGATTGTCCCAAGGATGAGGAGTGAGCTGCTTGTAACCAAGGGCGATTCTCTTCTGCTGAGGATCGAACTCCTTGACGACAACCTTGATCTTCTGGTCGAGAGAGACGACCTCCTCCGGGTTGTCGATCCTGCCCCAAGACAGGTCTGTGATGTGGATGAGACCGTCAACACCACCGAGGTCAACGAAGACTCCGTAGTTGGTGATGTTCTTGACTGTACCTTCAAGAATCTGACCTTTCTCAAGCTTGCTGATGAGCTCGGCCCTGCGCTGCTCCTGCTCGGCCTCGAGAAGAGCCTTGTGGGAAACGACAACGTTGCGGAACTCCTGGTTGATCTTGACGATCTTGAAGTCCATTGTCTGGTTGACATAAGCGTCGTAGTCGCGGATAGGCTTGATGTCGATCTGAGAGCCTGGAAGGAACGCCTCGATTCCGAAGACATCGACGATCATACCACCCTTTGTGCGGGTCTTCACGAAGCCCTTGACAATCTCGTCGTTGTTGAACGCCTCATTGACCCTGTCCCAAGACTTGAGGGCGCGGGCCTTCTTGTGGGAAAGGATGAGCTGGCCTTTCTTGTCCTCGGCTGACTCAACGTAAACCTCAACCTTGTCACCAACTTTGAGGTCTGGATTGTAACGGAACTCAGGAGCCTGGATGACACCCTCGCTCTTGTAACCTATGTTGACGATGACCTCTCTCTTGGAGATGGCGGTGACAGTTCCTTCAACGACCTCGTTCTCAACAATCTTTGAGAGAGTCTGGTCATAAGCGTTCTCGATGGACTTCTTGTCCTCGCCGCCGTAGATCTCGGAGCCGCCTTCAAACGCGTCCCAATCGAACTTGTCAGGAGCGATCGAAGCGTTGAGAGATGTCTTTTTCTCTGCCGGAGCCTCGGCCTTAGGAGCCTCCTGAACAGGGGCCTCTACCTTAGCTTCCTCGGCAACTTTCTGTGTTTCTTCTGCCATAATGGTAAATAAAGATAACTAGTTGTTTAACAATATTTTTACGCCCTACCGGACACACCGAAACGGCACGGCCGGTCAAAAGGCGTGCAAAAATAGGCAAAATTATCTGATTTACAATAAGAAAAAAAGGAATAATTTTACAACAGTTTGTTCTTTTTGAACAGGAACATCACCAGAGCGACCGTCAAGAGCATCACCCCGAGCAGCAGCACCCAAGTCCAGCCCTTGTCCATCAACGGCATAGGCACGTTCATTCCGTAGAAACTCGCCACCAGGGTCGGAGGCATGAGTAGCACCGAGACAAGAGTGAATATCTTCATGATCTTGTTCTGGTCCAGATTGATGAGACCTACAACCGTGTCCTGAAGGTACTCAAGCCTCTCGAAGCCGAAATTCGTGTGGTTTATCAGGGAATTGATGTCCTGAAGCAGGACGGAGAAACGCCTGTGAAGATCCTTCGGATACTTGTCGCTGCGAAGCATATTGGAAATCAGGCGCTGCTTGTCGACTATGTTCTCGCGCACAAGCATTGTGTTCTCCTGCAGTTGATTGATGTCCAAGAGAAAATCCTCGTCTATGTCTTCCTGCTGGTTGATTCGTTTGCTGTACTGGGAGATCTCCTTGCTCATGAGCTCGATCATGTCGGCGTCCAGGTCGACACGCTGGTCCATGATGCTGGCAAAGACCGTGTAACCGTTCGGATAGGACTGAGGCATCGCGACAATCCTGCGCTGTAGTTCCGTGAAGCTTCGGAGAGGAACATCCCTCAATGTCGTCAGGCAATTTCCCACGAAGGTAAAGGAGACAGCTTCCATCGAGTAGTCCTCCGGTCCAGGCATCAGGAAGTTCGTGTTGGCGAAAATCGCGTTCTCGGTCTCGGAAAAACGGGATGAACTCTCGATCTCCTCGGCTTGTGCACGGCTTTGAATCTCCTCTCCAAGGAACTCGTCCACAGTATGTTTCTCCTCTCCCGACGGGGAAAGGATATCAATCCAAAGGACATCGTCCCGTTTCATCTTTGAAAGCTCCGTTTCAGACTGGGAGACCAACAGCTTGCCGTTCAGTCTGTAGAAAATCGCGATCATACTCTTCCTGTATTATTCCCGGCCCCGAGCGTGGGAAAGGTTCCACTTCAATTCGCTGACATTACGGAGAAGTCAACTTACAAAAGTAGGAATATTTTCGTTAAAAAAGGAAAAAATATTCCTAAATAAATCCCAACAGGATGTTCAAACCAATCAGAATCAAGACGCAGCCTCCGATGAGCTCCGCCGGACGGCCGAACCTCTGGCCAATTTTCTGGCCGCCGAACATTCCTCCAATCACAGAAAGCATCGTCACCACGAACACAGCGGCAAAGTTAATCATCATCTTGCCGAGCGGGACAAAGCCCATCGAAAGGCTGACTCCGACGGCGAAAGCGTCGATGCTGGTCGCCACCGCGCCGATGACAACGTTATTCAGGCCATTCAAGTCGCGCGCCTCATCCTCGTTCTTCACGGCCTCAAGAATCATCGACCCGCCGACATAGAGCAGCAGCAGAAAACCGATGAGACTGGCTATTTTATGAATATGTCCGACGAATATGTCGCCGAACAGCCAGCCCAGAGCCATGAGAGCTGTCTGGACAACTCCGAACACGAATGCGATCGGAAGAACCTTTCTCCAGGATATTCCTTTGAGAGTGACGCTGGAGCAGGTTGAGACGGCAAAACAGTCAGCGCAAAGGGACGCCGCAAGAAGCAGCGATTCTAATATTGATAATAACATTGTCAAGCAAGCATTACATACAGGTCACAGCGGCTACCGCAAGGATAATCAAGGCTTGAATGTCTGACGGTTGACAATCGAGCGTCCGAGCGTGAGTTCGTCGGCATATTCCAGATCATCTCCGAATCCCAGACCTCTGGCAAGGGAGGATACCCTCACACCATAGGAAGAAATCTGCCGGTAGATATAGAAGGAAGTAGTCTCTCCCTCCACGTCCCCGCTCAAGGCAAGGATGACTTCGATCTCCTCCGGTTTCAGTTCTCCGGAAGTGGCCAGAGAACGCACCCTGTCGGTCAGCTGCGAGACAGTGATGTCAGACGGGCCGATTCCGGCGATCGGTGAGATTATGCCGCCCAGAACATGATAGATTCCGCGGTACTGCCCGGTGTTCTCGATGCTCATCACGTCACGGACATTCTCCACAACGCAGATCGTCTTGTGATCTCTGGACCTGTCAGCGCAGATCGGACAGATGTCTTCATCGGAAATCATCCAGCACTGCCGGCAGTACTTCGCCTCGTCCCTCATCTTGACTATTGAGTCAGCGAAATGATGAACGTTCTCCGAAGGCTGCCGAAGAAGATGCAGGGCCAGACGCAAGGCACTGCGCTTGCCGACGCCCGGGAGAGAGCCTATGGCCTGCACGGCATCCTCCAGAAGTTTTGAAGGGAATGTCTCGGGGACTGTCATTTCTTTTCATTAAGATAAGCGTTCACGGCCGCGCGTACCTGGCCATATTCAAGCAGCAGCTTGCGGGCAAAGTCATAGTCCTCAATACCGGTCTCATCCATGATCATCCTGACTCCACGGTCCACAAGTTTGTGGTTTGTCAGCTGCATGTCCACCATCTTGCTGCCTCTTACATGCCCCAGACGGATCATCGAGACCGTCGAAATCATATTCAGAACAAGTTTCTGGGCTGTTCCGGCCTTCATTCTTGTGCTTCCTGTCACGAACTCCGGACCTACGACCACAACAATCGGAATTTCGGCGGCCGAAGCCACCGGAGAGTTCTCGTTACAAGTGATGCAACCTGTCAAAAGGCCATGCTCCCGCGCCGTTTTCAGAGCCCCGATGACATAAGGCGTGGTTCCAGACGCGGCAATACCCACCACCACATCATTTTTTGTCGGGGAATATGCCTGAAGGTCTCTCCAGCCTCCATCCAACTCGTCCTCGGCACCTTCCACAGCGTCTCTGATGGCTTTGTCGCCACCGGCCATGAAGCCTATGAACACATCGCGAACTCCGTAGGTCGGAGGAATCTCCGAGGCATCGACGATGCCCAGGCGGCCGCTGGTTCCGGCACCCAGATAGAAAACACGCCCCCCGAGAGGCACCCTCACCACGATTCCGTCAACCAACTTCCGAATCTGAGGAATCGCGCCGGCCACAGCGACCGGAACAGTCCGGTCCTCTGTGTTGATCGCGTTCAACAATTCAGAGGTTGACATCTTCTCAAGGTGATCGTACCTTGAGGTTCGCTCAGTTGTCCTGTTATCTTCCATAATAATCATTTTCTGCCAAGATGATATTCCACCAGCCCCTCGATGGGAGTGGCTGCCATGGTCGAGAACCGTATTCCGTAAGGTTCTGCGACTTTTTCTAGTATCGCCCTGTTCGCGTAACCGAAACCACCGATGACACCGACAGGGTACCGGCTGATATCGTACTGCTTCAACGCCCTTTCAATGAAGTCCTTAAAGTTCTGTTCAACCAAGTCCCGGACATATTCACATGTTTCATAACGTTCCAAAATCCACGGAGCGAACGAGCCGAGATATTTCGACGGTGCGTCCCCGCGATAGACATTCTGCACGACTGTCATGTAATCCACCTCGAAATCCTTTGCGAAATCACTTGAGACCGGCTCTGGGACAAGCCCCTTCAGGAAATCCGACATAAACATCCTTCCAAGCCTCGCGCCGCCACCCTCGTCGCCGAGAATGAAGCCGGCCGAGCGGACATTCTTCACGACTTTCTCCCCGTCGTACAAGCAACTGTTCGAGCCGGTTCCCATAATCGCGGCGATTCCTGGCTTATGTCCGCACACGGCCCGCGCGGCATCCAGAAGGTCAGAGGCATACTCCATCTCCGCTCCCGGGAACAATGATCTCAGCACTGTATCCAGTCCTCTCGCCTGCCGAGGAAGTTTCTCCCCATCAGCAACAATCAACCCGGCGGCGTAGAAATGCACCTCCGCGACATCGTCCACAACACCTTCTTTCCTAAAGGCTGACACAGCTTCTCTGACAATTTCCTCGATTGATTCCTGAGGCATAGTCGCCAGATTCATTCCGGGAGTCCGGACATTGACCGGCTCCACGCCAGGAGCGACCGCGCACCAGTCAGTCTTTGTGGCCCCACTCTCAACTATTAGCATCATAATCCTAAACTTTAACAGTAAATAGTCATTCCGAACATCAAAAGGCATTCATGCTCAAGTCATTTCCATCCGGGATGACAGTTTCCGGCGATTCATCATATTCATCGGCGATCAATTGACATATTTTCCATTCCTGAGCCAATGGAACAAGCCATAGGCGGCGGCGGCGACATAGCCGACATAGAGCGCCGTCAGCCAATACTGCCCTTGGGTGAAGCACATGACCACTAAAATGACGTCTGCCACTATCCATATTATCCAATGGTACGGAATGGACCGTCCGAGCCAATAGGTCGCGATGACCGACATCATCGCCGATGCGGCGTCCAGCCATGTGCTGGAGCCACCCAAAGCGCGGAGAAGCCAGACGAGCGAGGCCGAGCCGCCTATGAATATTACGGCACTCCACAACGCCGTCCCGACATTCATGCGGCCAAGGTGCACGGTGACACCAGCATCCGAAACGTCCTCCTTAAGCGCCAGGCTGTCTTTCCGCCATTGGTACAGTCCCCAGACAGACATCACCGCATAATAAAGGTTCAGCGCCATGTTAGACCAAAGATCTTGCACAGCGAATGAATATGCACACGCAAGTCCCGTGGCGATTCCAAAGTACCACATCGCATTCTTCTGGAGGACTTCCAGAATTATGTAGGGAACGCCTGTCACCAAGGCGAAGATTTCTATGATTTCAACTATATTCATAGACTGCAAAATTAGGCATTTTCGTAGAGTTTTCATTGAATATCGTCCCAATTTAAGTAACTTTGCGTGCTATCAGCAACCATACATTGAAAATCAAATATTTATGTCTATCAAAACTAGAACCGCACTATTCTCGGCATTGACGGCCTGCGCGCTCGGCGCATCCAGTTCCTGCGTCAACGAAGACTACGATCTGACAAAGGATTTCGACAAGACCATAAGCATTGACGGAGATATCAGCGCCCCTATCGGCAATTCGGAGACCATACTTATCGGCGACCTGCTGGATCTTGACGAGGGCGACAATGATGTCCTTGACGTTGACGAGAGCGGTAATTACTCGCTCAGAGTGTCAGGAAACAGGACGGAGACAACATTCAACGTTCCGACATTCTCGATAACCAAGGACCTCGCCACAGAAGGAGGATTACATGGAAGTGTGGACCGTTCAGAGATCATGGCCGAGTTTGGCGTCACATCGGTTGACCTGCCTTTGCCGGCCGGCCTGACGGTGACAAGGGAATTCAAGGCCTCACAGACTCCATTGACCATAAATGAAAGCATCCCCGACGAAATCGCCGATGTGAAAAATGTCTCCGGAAAAGCCCAAGGTATCATCTCATTGCAGACAAACGTGAACAAGGCGACCGTCTCAGGTCTGGCAATAAAATTTCCGGAATACCTGAAAATCGGTGACGTCAATTCAACGGACAGGAATATCAACTATAATTTTGACAAAGGAAGCAACACTCTTGCATTCAATCCGGTGGAGGTCACCAAATCCACCAGGAAAGTCAATGTGGCAATCAGCGGGATTGACTTTGACAGGATTCCTACCGGTCAGGGATTTCAGGCCGGCAGTCACACCATCATCCTCAATGACAACATCAAACTCTCCGGCTTCAACGTGAAGGTGCTCAGCGACGACATCGGGAAGAAGTGCTCCGACATCCCTGAAAAGGTTTACGTTGATGTTGATGTCAACATAGGCTCGATCAATATCGGCAGCGCTGTCATAAAAGTCGCTCCCAAGGTCGAACTCGCCCCTGCGACGGTCAAGGTGGGCGAACTTCCTGACTTTGTCAATGGCGAAGGGACAGTCCTTGACTTGTACAACCCTCTGATTCTGCTCTCCGTCAGCAACGAAAGTCCTCTGTCCATGACGATGGACGCCGACCTGGAATCGTTCAAGGGAAATTCCAAGAAAACGGTGCACATCGGAGCCAAGGGTGGAGCCACGGACGAAATCCGGATCGAAGCCGGAAAGACAACCAACATTCACCTCTCACGCACGGGGAAGGACGCTCCCGAAAACTACACAGGCATCAAGGTTCCGGATCTTTCGGAAATAGTGAAGAATGTCCCGGAAAGGCTTGGCATCGCCAATGTGGACGTGAAGGCAGATGACGAGTTCATAACTGTGGAGACGGGCCGGACTTACAGTTTATATTGCGATTACGAAGTCATAGCCCCACTGGCGTTCGGAAGCGGCCTGAAACTCGAATACAGCACAGATTTCACAGGCTGGAACGAGACGTTCAACTCCGAAGACGGCGACAGCTATGAGATCAGGAACGCCGACGTGACTTTTGATTTCGTGAATATGATTCCTCTGGGATTCGGCATCACCGCGTCGGCGATTGACAACAATAAAAATGTCATTCCAGGAATCAAGGTCAACGTGAGCGGCAGCGTCTCTTCAGGATCAATCGACAAACCTGTCAGGACACCGATGACGCTGAACCTGAAGGCTTCCTCTGAAGACATGCGGCACCTTGACGGCATCCGTCTGACTCTCAAGGCATCCGGGGCTGATGACGGGCATCTGGGAATCTGTCTGAACAAGAACCAGGGAATCCGGCTGGAAAATATGAAACTAAACCTGAAAGGATCCTTCACCACAGAACTCTAATCAATGAATATCACGATGAAAAAGACCACCATACTCATCATTGCGGCACTCCTCGCCGCCGGCAGCGTTTCCGCACAGCAGACATTCCGCTCGACATACTTCCTCGACGGCTACAATTTCAGGCATGAATTCAATCCGGCTTTCGCGTCCAGAACAAGTTACTTCGCGCTGCCGTTCATGGGCGCTTTCAATATGGAAACCCAAAGCAACATGGGTGCCAGCACATTCCTATACCCTGTAAACGGCCAACTGACGACATTCATGAACTCTGCGGTCACCGCCGACGAGTTCCTCGGCAAACTGAACGACAAGAACCAGTTCAGCCTCAACAACAGGATCTCACTGCTTTCCATCGGGGTACGTGCGAAGAAATCGTTCTTCTCATTCGATGTCAACATGAAAAGCAGCGCGTCTTTCAATCTGCCCTACAGCCTGTTTGACTTCATGAAGAACGCGGGAAAATCACAGTCCTATGACGTCTCTGATCTCTCAGCGAGACTGAGCGGCAGGATGGAACTGGCCCTGGGCTACAGCAGGAACGTCACTGAACGGCTGAATGTCGGCGCAAGGGTAAAGTTTCTCGTTGGCCTGGCCAACGCGGAGGCCACGATCGACAGGATGGACATCAGAATGACCGAGGACAAATGGTCCATCCAGTCACATGGAACACTCAAGGCATCCTCGCTCATGAATATCCCCACAAAGGGTGAAAGCGGAGCCGAACTGGACAATCCGTCCGATGCGAACCTACTCGACTTCGAGAACATCGACACAAGAGATGACGGCTCGATCATCAGCGGCTTCGGCGCGGCGATAGACCTTGGAGCGGAAATGGAAGTCATCGAGGGTCTGAAGGTCTCGGTGTCTGTCAACGACCTTGGCTACATGTCTTGGAAAAACACGGTTGTCGCACAGACCAGCGGCGAGGGATGGTCATTCGACGGATTCGAGAATGTCTCTCTGGACGGAGGAAAGGAGAACTCGCTCAAAAACCAGTTCGAGGATCTGACCGATGACATAGTGGACATGTTCGACTTCAGAAGGACAGAGAAAGACGGCACAGACGGTGGGATGATCTCAGCGGCACTCAACATCGGCGCGGAGTACACGATGCCGTTCTACAAAGGATTGTCGGCCGGATTCCTCAACTCCACCTACATCAACGGCTCGTTCAGCTGGTCTGAAGCTCGTCTGTACGCGAACATAAAGCCGGTCAGATGGTTCAGCGGCAGCGTCAACTGCGGACTGTCAAAGTTCGGCACGACATTCGGCGCGGTGATCGGCTTACACACTCCGGGGTTCAGCATGTTCATCGGCTCGGATAATATTCCGTTCAAACTTGCGAAAGCCACGAATGCTGTCCTCTATCCTTATGGAAGATTGAACACTAACTTCAATTTCGGAATCTCATTCAACCTCGGGAAGTAAACTGGCAGTCTAAATAAGCGACACCAGCGCGTAAATGGCCAAGTCCCGAACCATGGACCGCTATAATATTTTGCAGATATCCTGACAGTAACTACTTAGGTGCCCCTGTCCTGACCATTAACCGAGGATGACGCGAGGCTTTCACCATCCCGCTGTACTTTTTTTCAAAAATATCTCCATGCTGTAAGGTTGCGTTTAGGACCACTGAAAATCAGCCGTTTATCGCCCCCTGTGAGCCTCGCAGGAGCGCTCAAATAATTTCCATATCTCTCCATGCGAAAGGGTGTCAATTTCGCCACAATGCCCGAAAACAGCATTTAACACATTGGCGTTCAATCTATTATATTTGCACGGATTAAATCTTTTCCTTACTTTTGTGGCATGGAAAAGGACTTCAATACAGGATTGAGAAAGGGCATCGAAGCGGACCGGGTGAGGCTCACCCACAGGCGCAGGCAACTCATTCGGGAAATGGGATACTCCGAGGATCTTGACTCTACGGAACTCGCGGAGAAACTCCATGAGCAGGCTCTCCAAGAAGCCATACGGGATGATAAGGCGGGACGGTCTGGGTGACCGACCGCCGGCCCGCCTACTTCATGGGGGAT
>DCCQ01000037.1 GCA_002314195.1 Bacteroidales bacterium UBA1077
AGCAGTCTCAAGATCCCTGCTTCATCATCCGTTGGTTCTTCAAGTTCAATCTCATCGCTGACTCCGAGTTCCAGAAGTTGTTTCAGTTGAAGCCTGTAGTTGTCCAGTGTTGCCTTGGCGGATGTGATTTGAAAGAGATCGCTTGCGTGCTGGCTTTCCAGTTGAGCTACGTCAACCTTGCTGACCTCTCCTGCATTCTTGAGTTCGACCGCTCTGTCAAGTTGGGCCTTGGACGCCTCGGCAGTGCTTTCGCTGACCTTGACGGCCTCACTTGCGTAGAGGCACTGCATGTAGGCTTTCACGATTGAAATAGCGACATCGTTCGTGTTCTCTTCCACTGACAACGAATCTGCCGAGTTCTGTAGTCTGCTTTGCTTCAAGGCTGTGCGAAGGCTGCCACCGCTAAATAGTGTCATTCCTGCGTTCAACCCATAGTTTCCTGACCAGCTTGTGGCCTTTGATGTGCTGTAGACATCTGATCCGATGACGGTGCTGTTCCCACTTTCGGAGAATGGCCTGTTCGTGATTCCTTGGCTGGCTGAGGCGTTGAGTGAAGGGAACATGGCCGCCTTTGCCTGATAAGTGTCTTCAAGTCCGGCAAGATGGGCGTTCCTGCTTTGGCGCAGGGCGATGTTGTTTTCCACTGCATAGTCTATGCATTCCTGCAACGTCCATTTCTTGGTCTGTGCGTAGGCGGTAAGAGAGAAGAACCCCATTGCTGTGATAAGGATGATAATGTTTTTTTTCATATTCATTGGAGATCAAAAAACGGCGACGAAAGTAGTAGTGCGGTGGATTATATTCAACTGAAATCGACGAACACACGAATTTTATCGACGAAAATGATTATATTTGTGGTACAGCCTTTAGGAAGTGTCTAGTAACACCAAGCACGTGGTGCCGTAGAACACGAGAACGATAATCAATGAATATGTCAATGAATCTTTCAAATCTAGTCAGAAAGGCAGCCATGGCTGCTGCCTTGACTCTCGCTGCAGCCTCATTCTCCGTAGCGGAGTCCCGTTCAGACTGGAAAGCCCATTGGATCACTCATCCGTGGGTTCAGAGTACCACAAACACCTGGATTTCCTACCGCAAGGAAGTCAATGTCACCAAACGTCCGGACAAACTTGTTGCCAAGATTGCCGTTGACTCAAAGTATTGGATGTGGATCAACGGTGAACTTGTTGTCTTCGAGGGTGGGCTCAAACGCGGGCCGTTCCCGAACGGAACATATTACGACAAGGTTGACATCGCTCCGTTTCTCAAGGAGGGAAACAATACTGTCGCCATCTTGCTTTGGCATTTCGGAAAACAAGGATTCAGTCACAACAGCAGCGGTCAGGCCGCATTGATCTTCGAGGCAATCTCTCCGGAACTGAAAATTCTTTCCGACAACTCATGGCTCTGCGTCCCTAATCCTGCCTATGGCAGCACTGACGCACCTCACCCGAACTACAGGTTATCGGAAAGCAACATTCGTTTCGAAGCTCGCAAGGATCTTCGGGGCTGGAATATGCCGGGCTTCGATGTCCGCCGGAAGATGCATAGAGCCGCCAATGTCGATGAGGTGGCATGGCCTGCGATGGGTGAACTGGTGGAGCGTCCTATTCCGATGTGGAAAGACTACGGTCTTAAGGAATATGCCTCCGTCCGCCAGTCCAATGACACAGTTTACTGCAAACTGCCTTACAACGCTCAGATTACACCTTATCTCAAGGTCGAGGCCAACGGGGGGAAGATGGTCAAGATCATGACCGACAACTACCGTGGAGGCAGCGAGGACAATGTGCGCGCCGAATACATCACCCGCAATGGTGTTCAGGAATATGAAAACCTCGGCTGGATGAACGGTCACGAGGTTTGGTACATCGTGCCTTCCGGCGTGAAAGTCCTTGAACTTAAATATCGTGAGACAGGTTACGACACTGAGATCTCAGGCTCGTTCGAGTGTGAGGACCAGTTCCTTAACGAACTTTGGAAACGCTCGGCCAGAACCCTTTACATCACTATGCGCGACACCTACATGGATTGCCCGGACCGTGAGCGCGCCCAGTGGTGGGGCGATGAGGTGAATGAGTTGGGAGAGGCCTTCTACGCTTTGTCTCCGTCCGGTCAGATGCTCGCCAGAAAGGGGATCCTTGAACTGGTTAACTGGCAGGAGACCAACGGAGTCCTCTATTCTCCGGTACCTGCCGGAAACCGTGCAGTCGAGCTTCCGCTCCAGATGCTCGCTTCCGTGGGCTGGTACGGTTTCCACACTCAGTACTGGTTCAGCGGAGACAGCAGTTTTGTGGCGGAAGTCTATCCTAAGGTCGAGCGTTATCTTTTCAGAAGCGGTCTCTGGAGATTTCAGGACAATGGACTTCTGAAAGTCCGTCCAGGTGACTGGAATTGGGGCGACTGGGGCGATGACATAGACTTGGAGGTTCTTACCAATTGTTGGTATTACCTTGCTCTCAAGTCTCAAAAGGAATTCGCCCGCATTCTCGGCAAGGAGAAGGATGTTGAGACGATCGATGCTTTGATGAAAAGAATTGCCGATGCCTTTGACGCACAGTATTGGACCGGTTCCGCCTATCGTGATCCGAACTACAAGAAGCAGACAGACGACCGCGCCCAGGCTATGGCCGTTGTTTCCGGACTCGCCTCTGCTGACAGGTATCCGGTTCTGTTCGAGACCCTTAAGAAGGAGTATCACGCCAGCCCTTACATGGAGAAATACGTTCTTGAGGCTCTCTTCAAGATGGGACACGCAGATTTCGCCATAGAAAGGATGAAATCCCGTTACGCCAAGATGCTAGGGTACGACTACACAACCCTGTTCGAGGGCTGGGGAATCGGCAGCGAGGGCTTCGGCGGCGGTACGATCAACCATGCGTGGAGCGGCGGACCGCTGACGATTCTGAGCCAGAAACTCTGCGGAATCGAGCCTACATCACCTGGCTTCAAGACGTTCGGGGTCAAGCCTCAGATGGGGTCTTTGAAGACTGCTTCCGCCTCTCTTGAGACTCATTTCGGAATGATTAGAGTAACGCTCAGCAGAAAGTCCGCCAAGTCCCATGTGGCCTCGCTGACAATCGAGGTTCCGGAAGGTACCACAGCCACAGTGACGACCTCAAACGGAAATCCGAAGACATTTATGTCAGGAAAACATTCGTTGAAAATCAAGGTTGAATAATACTTCTATATTATAAAACAAATTGTTATATGACTTTTAAAACTATTATTGCAGTGGCGGCTGCCACAGCTCTGGCGCTTTTTCCTGCCGCCGCTAAGGACATGACCTATAAGGTCGTTTCCCCCGACGGCCATCTTTCCGCAACGGTGACGGTCGGACAGTCGGTGTCCTATTCAGTTTCCAGAGACGGTGTGAACCTGATTGACGCTTCACAGATTTCAATGACGCTGGCTGACGGGATTGTCTTCGGCGAGAACGACAAAGTCCGCAAGGTGAAAAAGACGAGCGTTGACCAGACGCTTTCGACAGTCGCCTACAAGAAGGCGCAGGTTCGTGACAACTACAATGAGATCACTCTCATATTCAAAGAATTCTCGCTTGCTTTCCGTGCCTACGACGAAGGTGTGGCTTACCGCTTCACAAGTTCTTTGAAGAATGATTCAAAGGTTTTGGCTGAGAAGGCCCAGTTCAATTTCGCCAAGGATTGGGACGCGTATGTCCCTTATGTGAACCAGCATATCGAGACCCTAGAGAGCCAGTATTGGAACTCTTTCGAGAACACATATTCCATCCATGCTCTTTCCCGGTGGAACAAGAAACGTCTGGCTTTTCTTCCTGTCGCTGTCTCCGCGGAAGGAGGGATGAAAGTGTTGGTCACCGAGTCAGATCTTGTGAACTACCCGGGAATGTACCTTTATAATGAAGGCGACGCAACGACCCTTACCGGACGTTTCGCTCCTTACCCGAAAACTGTTGAGCAAGGGGGACACAATATGCTTCAGGGTGTAGTCAAGGATCGTGAGGACTTCATCGCTTCCTGCACTGCTGGAGAGTCTTTCCCTTGGAGAATCATAATGGTTTCGACAAATGATGCTGAACTTGCCGTCAATGACATGGTATGGAAGCTCGGCGAACCTGCCGATCCTTCGGTGGATTATTCGTGGGTGAAGCCTGGCAAGGTGGCCTGGGACTGGTGGAACGACTGGAATATTTACGGAGTGGATTTCCGCGCCGGCATCAACAACGACACCTACAAGTATTACATCGACTTCGCTCAGAAGCATGGCATTGAATATGTCATCCTCGACGAGGGCTGGGCTGTCAACAAGAAGGCCGACCTGATGCAGATAATACCTGAAATCGACCTCCCGATGCTTTGTGAATATGCCAAAGCGCATAACGTGGGTCTCATTCTTTGGGCTGGCTACTATGCTTTCGATCGCGATATGGAGAATGTCTGCAAGCACTACTCCGAGATGGGCATAAAGGGATTCAAGGTGGATTTTATGGATCGTGACGACCAGTATATGGTTGACTTCTTCAGGCGTTCGGCTGAAACCGCGGCGAAATACGGCCTCTTGATTGATTTCCACGGAGCCTTCAAGCCTGTAGGACTCAACCGTACCTACCCGAATGTGATTAACTATGAAGGTGTTCATGGCCTTGAACAGATGAAGTGGAGCAAGCCGACAGTCGATCAGGTTACATACGATGTCACGGTTCCGTTCATCAGAATGGCCGCAGGCCCGATGGATTACACACAGGGAGCGATGCGCAACGCCACCAAGAAGAACTATCAGCCTGTGAACTCAGAGGCGATGAGCCAGGGCACCCGCTGCCATCAGCTTGCTGAATATGTCGTCTTCGACTCTCCTCTGAATATGCTGTGTGACTCTCCGTCCAATTATATGGCAGAGCCTGAATGCACTGAGTTTATCGCGAGATGCCCGACTGTATGGGACGAGAGCATCGCCGTGAATGGAGTGCTTGGCCGTTTCATCACACTTGCCCGCCGCAGTGGTGATGTTTGGTATGTGGGGTCTCTGAACGATTGGAAGGCCCGTGACCTGACTTTGGATCTCAGTTTCCTCGGTGATGGCGAATGGACAATGGAAATTTTCCGTGACGGCATCAACGCCGACCGCGCCGCCCGTGACTACAAGCGTGAGTCCGCCACCGTCCCGGCTGACCGCAAAGTGAAGATTCACATGGCCCCAGGCGGCGGTTGGACTGCCCGTCTGACTAAGAAGTAGGAGTATTCACAATCCTTATTATGGATAAAACTTCAGACGTCCGCTCTGGTTTCAGGGTGGGCGTTATTTTTACATATTCACACTTCTGGAGAACCTTTTTGCTTACAAGAGCGTAATCGATGCGGAATTATGCTCTTCAAAATCGTGATTATTGTTATCTTCGCGTTTTGTTAAGTGAGTGTCATGATAAGTGTATCATTTAAATTGAGTGATGTCCGACACTATGACCAGAGAGCAGCGGCATTATTGTATGTCGCGTATTAAAGGGAAGGACACGCGGCCGGAGATGGTCGTGAGAAGATACCTGCATGCCCAAGGGTTCAGGTACTCGCTTCACGTCAAAAGGTTGCCTGGGTGCCCGGACATTGTGCTTAGGAAATACCACACGGTGATATTCATTAACGGATGTTTTTGGCATGGGCATCCAGGTTGTGAGAAGTTTAGGATGCCGGGTTCCAATGTCGAGTTCTGGCAGGAGAAGATTCGCAAGAACAAGGAACGTGACGCTCAAGAGGTTGCGTCCCTTGAGGCGTTGGGATGGAATGTGATTGTGGTCTGGGAATGCGAGCTGTCCAAAGCGAACAGGGAAGACACGCTGGGAAATCTTGCCGATACGCTTAGACGTAACATTGAGCCAGAGTCCATCCATCCTATTCCGCCTTCGGTGCGCAAACTGTCGTTGAAGGAATAGGTTGCGGGCGGTAATTGTGTATATTCACGAAAATATTCAGAAAAGATGAAGTCTCTAAAAGTGCTTCGCCGGCTGGTGTTCAGCCTGTTCGTCCTTGCTTCGGCAGGGAATCTTGTCAGTCAATTCGTGGAGGGGCATGTTCTTGCGGTGTACACCAAGCCTTTGATCGTGCCATCGCTGGCGTTGTTTTGCTGGCTGCTTTTTAGGGAGAGTGATGTTCGCGGGCGAAGGGTGATCACTTTGATGCTGACCTACATTTGGGCTCAGACGCTTATCGCTGTTTCTCTTACTTTGGTGGAAATCAAAAAGTAAAAAGAAATAAGATCTCAAGAAATTGACAATTATCCCGAAAATTGTTAATTTTGCATCGCAAACACGGAGGATTGTCCGAGTGGTTTATGGTGCTTGTCTCGAAAACAAGTCGGCTGAAAGGCCCCACAGGTTCGAATCCTGTATCCTCCGCTTTCACTGATTAATAGCAAGTTATGACTATCAAGAATTTGTCTTATGCCGCAGCGATGATGTTTGTCGCGGCAACGGTCGGTTGTACATCCAACGACCCGGTTGAGAATATTTCCTTGAATAAGGCGGCCTGCGCTTCGTCTTCTTATGATTATAACCTTACGTCGCAGCTTGTCACGGATGGCGTTGTGGAAAATGCCGAGCCCGCTTGGCTTAAAGTCTGTACGTCTGAAGGGGAATTGCCTCGGCGCGAGAAAGAATGGACTGTGGACGCGGGACCATATTCAAGCAACAGGCTGGAAGGGGCGGCTAATTTCCTTGAATATGTTTGGAGTCGCCAGAGGTTTTCCGCCGGTTGTGTCCGCGTGCGTGGGTATGTGGTCTATCAGGAGCCTGCTAAAGGGTGGTCTGTCACATGCAAGGCAGGTGATTCAGGAGCGATAATGAATCATGTAGGGTTTGCCGGAGGCACTGGCTTGCCGGGGACAAAACGTCTCCCTGAAGTGATTACGGATCCTAATAAACAGACCGCGTCAATCTCCCGTCCGTCCCGTGAGTTGGATTTGGAAATTCCACTCATAGATGCGGTTGACTTTGATCATTTCAAGATTGAGTTCAATATGGACGGTGCTCTTTTCTGGGTGATCTATTCTGTGGATTTCTCAACGAAACCGAAATTCGGAAGGAGTTCTGACACCGGGTCTTATGATTCCAAAGAATCACGTGGATTCAATGTGCTTCCGTCGGAGGTTTATTCAAGCGTGTGGATGAGCGCTGACGACAAACCACAGTGGATTCGGATTGACCTTGGATCGAAAAAGAAATTCAGTGAGATTCGTCTGAATTGGATCCATAAGGCAGATGTTGGCCGCATTGAAGTATCGGACGATGGGAAGAGTTGGAAGAAGGTCGCGGATCTTCCGCGGACAGATTCTCTGGCATATTCATTCAAGGCGGTAGGAAACGCCCGTTATGTCCGTCTTTCAATGGAGGGAACTGATGAGAGCGGGCATTTTGCTTTGAGTGAGATGGAAGTGCTTGGACCTAAGGATGCAGAAGAGGCAAAACCCGAATGGAGGCTTCAGCGTGCCTCGGCTGTCAAGGAAAATGGCGAGGAGGTTTCTTCCTATGAATATAACGACTCGGATTGGCTGCCTGCGGTCGTGCCAGGGACCGTTCTCTACAGTTATGTGGCAGCTGGAGCCGTGCCAGATCCCGGAATCGCGGACAACAATCTTCAGATTTCAGAATCGTTCTTCAATTCTGATTTTTGGTACAGGTGGACACCAGACACTCGGTCACTGAGCATGTCGAAGCGATCGGAAGGCGAGTCTCTGATTCTTGCATTCGACGGAATAAACTGGAAGGCAGAGGTTTATGTCAATGGAAAATTTGTGGGGAACATCGCCGGCGCCTTTAAGCGCGCCCGTTTTGACATCACGGACTTGATAAATGGCGATAAAGATGTCATAGCCGTTCACATTATAAAACCAGCCCATTATGCGGCAGTCAAGGAGAAAAACGCCGAGAGCCCAGACTTCAACGGAGGCCAGCTCGGGGCCGACAACCCGACTTTCCATGCCACTGTGGGTTGGGACTGGATGCCTACAGTCAGAGGACGCGACATGGGAATATGGAACGATGTTCGGATCGAGAAGGTGAAGGCTGTGACTTTAAGTGATCCTTTGGTTCAGAGCAAGATAACGGATGGACTTGCGTCGATGACCGTTTCGGTCAAGATTGTGGACGGAACTTACAAGTCGCTTCGACAGGTTCAGCGACCAGAGAAAACCATCTGCGGAACCCTGCGTGGAACCATCGGCGACATCGAGTTCTCAAAGAAAGTGGAATTGAAAGCAGGGGAGAGTGGAACTATCATATTCACTCCCGAGGAATATCCTCAACTGAAGAATCAGAAAATCGCTCTTTGGTGGCCTAACGGCTACGGCGAGCCTGCTTTGCACAAAGCTTCCTTTGTATTCATCCCTGACGGAGCGACTGATGCGATGACATCTATCGAATGGCAGGCTGGCATCAGGGAATTCACCTACGGCGATGTTATGAGTGACCTTAAGATGTTCATCAACGGTCGCCGCTTCTTCCCTAAAGGCGGCAACTGGGGCTTCAGTGAATATAACCTCCGCTATAGGGCTGATGAATATGAAACTGCGGTCCGTATGCACAAGGATATGAATCTGAATATGATCCGTAACTGGGTCGGCCAGACGGGCGATGAGGAGTTCTATGATGCATGCGACAAGTATGGAATTGTAGTATGGCAGGATTTCTGGCTGGCCAACCCGGCAGACGGTCCGGATCCTGACGACAATGAGATGTTTTTGGACAATGCCAGAGATTATGTCAGCCTGATCCGCAAACATCCGAGCATCGGTCTGTACTGTGGTCGTAACGAGGGCTATCCTCCGGCTGCGTTGAACGCCGGTCTGACAGAGACCGTTAACGCTCTTCATTCAGACATCGTTTATATTCCAAGCTCAGCCGATGACGGTGTCAGCGGCCACGGTCCTTACCGTGCCGTCGAGCCTTCGTACTACTTCGAAAACCCGACTGCCAAGTTCCACAGCGAGAGGGGAATGCCTGCGATCATGGAATATGAAAGCCTGCGTCAGATGCTCACTCCGGACCATCTCTGGCCTACGAACGATGTCTGGGGGCAGCATGATTTCACAAGGACTGGGGCTCAGGGTGACACCGCATTTGTCGGAATGGTCAGAAGACGTTTCGGAGAGCAGGCGATGGAGTCCGCCGAAACGTTCGCGAAATATGCCCAGTGGGTCAACTATGATGGCTACCGTGCCATGTACGAGGCGAACAACGTAGGTCGTAAAGGACTCCTGATCTGGATGTCACATAGTGCCTGGCCAAGCCTTGCATGGCAGACCTACGATTATTGGTTCCGTCCGACCGCGGCCTGTGCCGCTGTCAGAAAGGCCTGTGAGCCTCTGCACATCCAGTTGAATCCTGCGTCAAACCTGGTTGAGGTGGTGAACGCCAGCTGTGGTGATCTTGAGAACCTGACCGCCGTCATTTCCGTGATTAAACCGGACGGTGAGGAAGTATATTCAAAAACAGCTGTTGTCAGCCCGTCGGAAGACACGACGACTCCGGTCATTAATGTCGCTGACGTGCCGGACGGCCTTTGCATAGTGACTCTCAAACTGACTTCAGCTGACGGCAATGTCCTTTCGGAGAATCGTTACTTCCGAAATTACCGCTCTGGTAAGGACACAGGTAACTATCAGGCACTTGTCGGAACTAAGTGGCTGGACGACTCAATGCTCAGATTTGATTGACGATCTGAATGAAAAAAATAAAACCCAGATTTTTGCACGTTACCAAAAATCTGGGTTTTCGTTTTTTATACAGCCCTTTGCGGTAAGTATTGTTCCATTCAACCGGATAGACTCTTGTGAAGTTGACTGTTGGAGATGTAATTGTCTCTGTCTGCCAGTAACTTTAGTCTCCAAACTTCACATCCGCCATCACAAAGTAGTGGTCGCTTGGCAGGATGCCCTTGATCCCTTCCGTGATCATGCGGCAATGAACCGGCTTGGCCTTGCCGTGCAGATAGATGAAATCAATGCGGGTGTTCTTCTTGGTGTACTTCTCGCCTTTGAAACCATGAAAAGAGAAGCGGTCCGGGATGTCCATCCATTCGTAAGCGTCTTTCCATCCGGCGGCGTGAAGTGTCTGGGCCGCCCCGTCTGTGATGCTTGAATTGAAATCCCCGCAGATGATCTGCGGAAAATCCTCGGCATACTGACCAGCCTCCGCAGCCAGCATCTTGGCCTGTTCACGTCTGGCGTTGTCGGACTTGTGGTCAAGGTGCGTGTCAAGTATGCGGAACTCCTCACCGGTTTTCTTGTCACGAAGCCTGAGATAGTTGCAGTGCCTTGCCCTTGTGGTTCCCCACGATACAGAGCCCCCGATGAGCGGTTCCTCTGACAGCCAGTAGCAACCTGCTCCGAGCATCTCGTATCTGGAGGTCTTGTGGAAGATCACATTCTTTCCGATGAAGTGATAGCCTTCAGTGAAAGGATCCATTTCGGGACCTGAGAATCCGAACGAAGTGTAGCCTTTCAACTCTTTCTTCATGTACTCGTTAGAGTCATAGATGACCTCCTGCATACAGATGATGTCTGGTTTCTGGGCAAGTATCACGTCCCGGCAGACCTCACGTCTTTCCTCCCAGGTGCATCCCGGTTTCTTGGTGTCTTCCGTCAGTCCCGTTATGCGGATGTTGCAGGTCATGATGCGGTGGGTGCCTTTCTCCTGAGCGTCACGGCTGAGACCTTTCGCGGCTGCACTCGCCTGTGATGTGCCATCAATCGCAAGCAACGCAGTCAAGGCAGTAATAATCAATGATTTGTTCTTGAATATATTCATGATAGGAGCAATTGTATATTCATTAGTCCCTGAGGTATGCCCCGGTCTCCTTGAGTTCCTTGCGAACCTCGGCCACATTGACCTTGGCGACAGGAACACCTTCCTCCAATGCGATTCTTGCCGCCCTTCCGGCGGCCTCTCCCATGGCCATGCAGGTGGACATCACTCTGGCGGAAGCCATTGCTTCGTGGGTCATTGAGGCGCAGCGTCCGGCCACGAGGAGGTTTCCGACTTTTTCCGGAACCAGCATGCGGAAAGGCAGGTCATAGCAATCAGGGCACCACATCATCGTGCAGTCGTCCCCGTGGCTGTGATGAATGTCAACAGGGTAACTGCCGACACCAATTGAGTCCTCAAACTTGCGGCAGTTCAGGATGTCATCTGCGGTAAGCACATATTCGCCCTTGATGACACGGCTCTCGCGGATTCCCATGAACGGAGCCACCTTGTCTCTCCATGCGTTCTCGAATCCGGGAATGAAGTCCTTGAGGTATCTTTCAACCTCATCGTTCTGGAAGCGGGCCTTGATTTCCCCCTCGGTGTAGCTGGCGGGATCGGTGGAATCCACACCGCATACCCTTGACATATTCACCCAGATTTCATCATCTGCCAGGCCTGTGATAAGGATCGTTCTGGCCACCGGAATGTCATAGCCTTTCTCTCTGGCCTCATTGATCTTCTTTCTGAACCCGACCACGATGAAAGGACCGTTCTTGAACTGTTCGGTAGGCATCACGTCCATGTCGAATTCATCCGAATGGTTCACTATCGCGTCCCTCAACTCGGGCATATTGACTCCTCTCATCGAGAACATCAATGTCGGTGGCTGCATGCCTCCTTCAGAGTCCCCTTTATGGCATTCCACTCCAGCCTTGAAGGCGACATCAGCGTCTCCCGTGCAGTCTATGACTGTTTTTGCCATGATGGCCTCACGACCTTCCTTGCTTTCGACTATGATGCCTTTCACATCGTCACCTTCCTTGATGACACCTGAGCAGAACACGTACATCAGGATTTTGACACCGACTTCCTCCAGCATCGCCAAAGCCACGTCCTTCACGGCTTCAGGATCTATGATCGTGAGGCTGACGTGGTTCTTGCAAGGCTTATGTTCCGAGGCCTTGCCCTTTGTCCTGAGTCTGCTGATGAGTGTCTGTGGCAGACCTTCGATGACCTGATTGCCCTTTCTGCCGAGAAAGCCAAGAATCGGCAGGCCGAGAGTAAGATTCCCACCGATGTACCCGCGGCTCTCAATGAGCATCACTTTGAGACCTTTGCCGGCAGCGGCACGCGCGGCCATGATGCCGGCAGGGCCTCCTCCGACTACGAGAATATCCACATTGTCCCTTACCGGAATCTCTCTTGCCGGTTCAGTGTAAGTCCGTTTAGTTTCCATGATAATTTGTTTTATACATTATTAAATATTACGAGCATGTTGTACGGGACGTTCAGGACGCACCATTTTCCATAGCGCCACTGAGGCTATGAGATGAAGCACACCCATCACGGCGAACAGAATATTGCCCCTCGATGAGAGCAGCGAGCCCACAAATACATTGAATATAGCGCCTCCGACTGCACCGGCACCTGCTGTGATGCCTACCACGCTTGCCACATTCCTGACCGGGAAAGCCTCAGCCACCACCACACAAATGGTGTAGAGCCAGCTTGAGCACATTACAGCGATAACACTGAATATGCCCACGACCATCCACGCCCTTGCCCCGAACGCTATGGACTCGCATCCGCTTACGAGCGGAGTCAGCGCACATATTGGCGCCACAAATGATATTCCTATCATCATTATTTTCCTTGCCTTGAGGGCGGGAATTCCTTTCTTGACGAGGTGGTCTGAGAAAATGGAAGACATAATCCCGCCGATGGCACTGAACAGGAACGGCACGCCACCCATGTACTGAATCATGTCAAGAGTGGCCTGTTGGCTGAGTCCCTGTGCCTCTCCCATGCTCCTGAGGTAACCTGGAAGCCAGAAGCAGCAGAAATACCACACAGGGTCGCTGATGAGGCGGATAAGCAGTATTCCCCATAGAGATCGGGTTTTCCATAGACCTGTCCATGTGAATGCGGCGGATCCTTCGATGGATTTCTGAGGATTGTCCGCGTCTTCATCCGCATCCATTGTCATAGCAAGGACTTCCTTGTCCGGGTTGCGGTATACAAAAGCCCAGACAACGGCGATGATCAATCCTATGCCACCAGCCAGAATGAACACTTCATGCCAAGGCAGAATCCTTGCCATCCATGCTATCACAAGCGGAGCGATGACCGTTCCCAAGGCTCCTCCGGCCGTGCAAAGGCTGTTGGCAGTAGCCCTGTGACGTTTCTCGAACCAAACAGTCACGGCGACAATCTGTCCGGCTATGATGGTAGGTTCCGCTAGTCCGAGTATGCCTCTAAAAGTCGCGAAAAGCACGGCGTTTGTTGACAGACCGCCTCCGATGCAGGCCAGGGACCATACAACGATTCCGACTGATATCACCGGCTTGGGACCGAACTTGTCCACGAGTATCCCTGAAATTGGGTACATTATAGCATAGCAGATAAGGAACACGTTGACTATCCATGCGTACTGAATGTCCCCGATGCCGAAATAGTCCAAGATTTCCGGTTTCAATATTGACAACAACTGGCGGTCAAGGTAATTGCAGATGATCGCGACAAAGAGAGTGGCGACAATGAATATCCGCCGTTTTCCGAAAGAGTGATTCTCCATTTATTTCAATTTGCTTAGTTCAAGATATTTTTGGTAACGGCGCTCCAGCACCTCGCGCCTTTCAGAAGACGGGATGTAACTGCGGACGGGTGACGGACATAATGCTTTCTGGGCAGTAGGAACATCGGGGTACAGGCCGGCCACGACAGACGCGTTGACCGCCGCTCCCAGGGCACATGACTGCTTACAGTCAAGTACTTCAATCTTTTTCATGTTGGCGTCGGCCATAAGCTGCATTATGAATGGGGACTTGAACGCTATGCCGCCAATCGCGACAAGGCGCTCGATAAGCACTCCGTTGTTCATCAGATGGTCAATCGCGGCTTTCGCGCCGAATGCGGCTGACTCGGCAAGCGCGTAATAGATTTCCGCAGGAGATGTCCCTAAGGTCAATCCGGTGATGGTGCAGGTCAGAGAACTGTCGGGGGCAGGGGAGCGTCTTCCGTTGAGATAACCAGTGGAAATTGGACTTGACAGACTGATGTTCAGTTTCTCAGCCTCTTCCGAGAGCCTTTGAAGAATGTTCTCATCGTGACATTCAGATGCCCATCCCAAGATTCGTTTCAGCCAGGCGAAGATGTCCCCGAACGCTGACATTCCGACTTCATATCCTGTCATTCCCGGAAGGATGGAGCCATCCACTTGTCCGAAAACCCCGTCTATAATATGCTCGTTAGGTGGTGTGACTGCCATAAAGCAGGCAGATGTGCCGAGATTCATGGCCATAGTTCCGTAGGAGATTCCCGCTCCCACAGCTCCGGAGTGAGAGTCGATGTTTCCTATTCCTATAAGCACCTCTCTCGAAAGTCCGAGTTTGTCAGCCCATTCCGGCGAGATTACTCCAGCCGCCTTGTCGCAACCGGATATATTTGTCGGCATATTCCTAAGTAAAGGAACAAGAACGCTGTCTATTCCATCGAAGAACTCCTCAGGAGGGAATCCTCCCCATTCCTTCGCCCATAATCTTTTCGCTCCGGCGGCGCACAGTCCTGATTTCATTTTCGTGATGTCATCAACCCCTGTCAGCACAGCCGGTATCCAGTCGCACAATTCTATGGCGGTGCAAGCATCTTTCTGAAGGTCCGGTGAATGGCGTAGCGTCTTGAGGACTTTCGCCCAGAAACACTCGGCTGAATAGTGTCCGCCTGAATGGCAGGAATATTCTTTGCCGGAGTTCCTGATGGCATTGTTGATTTCCACGGCCTCGTTTTCCGCTGTGTGGTCTTTCCAGAGGACGAACATAGCATCGGGATTATCTTTGTGTCCTTCCAACAGAGAGAGAGGCTTGCAGTGCCTGTCCACCAGACATGGGGTGCTTCCTGTGGTGTCCACGGAGATGCCGCGTATCGCCTCGGGTGACGGGCAATGCGAAACAACATCGGTAAGCACCTTTTCAAGACCTTCGAGATAGTCCAGAGGGGATTGGCGGAACATGGCCTTTGCCCTGTCGGTATAAAGTCCCTCGCTCCATCTGGTGTACATAGCCTCTGCCGTGTGGAAATATTCCCCAGTGAGGGCATTGACCAGCAATGCCCTCACCGAGTCGGAGCCGAAATCGACTCCTATTGTGTATAAATTATGTCTGCTCATTACCGTATTTATACGGGCGTGAATTATAGCGTGGTAAGGTGGAAGTTGCGCCAGAGGACCTTGATGTTGTTTCCATCGTGGATCTGAAGCATGATGCGGCCGGACTTGGAGCCGATCAGTTCATCGTTTATGTCAACCATAGGCTCGCCGTTAAGCCAAGTCTTCACGTTGTCACCCTCGACACGCAGACGGAGCGTGTTCCATTCGCCTTCTTTGAGAATATCTTCCTTCTCGTCCGGAATCTGAACCAGCCAACCGCGTCCGTATGACTCGTAGATGCCGGCCGTGTCCTGACCCTTAGGGGCTACTTCGCACTGCCAACCGTTCACGATGTTGTTCTGATAGCCACCTTCCACAAACGAGTGGAAGAAGAGACCTGAATTGCCGTTCGAGCACTGCTTGAATTCAACCGTCAGATCGAAATCCTTGTAATATTCACGGGTTCCGAGATAGCCGTAGCGAAGATCCTCACCGTTTTCGGTCACGAGATTGCCTTCCTCGTCAACACCGGTGCGCATGCTTCCGAACAATTCCCATCCGTGAAGATCCTTGCCGTTGAAAAGCTCGATCTCTTGACCGGACTTGTGAGGCAGTTCTTTGATCTTGATATTCCTGAATGATGCAGGATCGCCGTGGTCCTGAAGGCAAATCACACCCTCGTGAGCGAGACCATATTCAGTGGCGTTGCCCCATTTGCCGCTGGCTTTCTTCTCGAACCAGTCATCCGTCCAAGCCTCGAACTCGAGAATCTTCTCTCCGTTGAGCCAATGCTCCACGTGGCCGTTGTCAAAGACAATCTTGGAATTGTTCCATTCTCCCTGAGGGTTGACCTTCATTTTGCTGTAGTCAGGAAGGTGCATGGCATAGTCAACACCAAGTTTCTGCCATTCCTCAAGTTTCGCGGGAGCGTTCACTTCCTCCCATCCCTCATTATCTATGAGTTGATATTCAGGACCGGTGACATAAGGAACCTTGAACTTCGGGCTCTCGACAACGTGGTAAAGCATTCCGCTGTTGCCGCCGTGAGTGAGTTTCCAGTCCCAGGACAACTCGAAATTCTCGTACTTCTTGTCGGTCACGATGTAACCGGATTCATCGGCTCCACTGCCGGAAGCCTGGATGCATCCGTCCACAACAGTCCAGCCATTGGTCAGAGAGTCTCCATTGTAGTCACGCCAACCGTCAAGATTCTCTCCGTTGAACAAAAGACACCATCCGTCTGCTTTCTCGGCTGCGGTCAGCGTATTCTGTTTCTGGGCGCATGATGTCATCGACACTGCCACGCCGGCAATGGCCAATCCTAAAATGATCTTTTTCATTGATTGAGATATTAATTATTGTTTATTGTTCAATTATCAGTAATAGCATTGCAAAAATATGTAAATCCAAGGATTAAAACAAATTGAATTCTCTCGGCAGGAAGCAATACGTTTTAACTTTAAATTTCTTGAAGTATTCCCGGAAAAATGCGTATTTTAATTTCGTATATTAAAAAACGAACTGTTATGAAAAAGAATCTGAGAAGATTAGTTGGGGGCATGCTGCTTCTGATCGTCACCGCTTGTGGGAAGAACAACTTTGATCCCGATCCGGATCCGACACCTGATCCTGGACCTGGTGTGGATCCAACACCTGATATTGTAGTCAGGGATCTTAGTGCTGATGGAACCTCCAACAGCTATATTATTCTGCAGGAAGGCGCGTGTTCATTTGATGCCACCGTCAAGGGCAATGGATCCGCGACAGAAGGCCTTGAAGCCCCGGAAAAGATGTCGCCGGATTCGGCGGCTCTTCTATGGGAAACCAACATAGGTATGATCACAGATGTGAAATTAAAAGATGGAACGATATCTTTCAAAGCGGCAGGTGTTAACGGCAATGCAGTGATCGCCGCATATTCGGCTGCCAGGAAAATCATCTGGAGTTGGCATATCTGGTTTCCGGAGGAGAAAATCAAGACCGTAGAGGCAAAGTCTGGTTACGAGGTGATGAATATGAATCTTGGCGCGATGACATCCTCTTTCGGTGAGACGTCTAGTGTCAAACCGTATGGACTCCTTTACCAATGGGGACGTAAGGATCCATTCCCTGGATCTCCTACTCTTACCGGCAACACGAACACAATCAATGTGCCGGTTTATGGTCCGGACGGGAAGGAGGTCAAGATTTCCAATTCCTCATGGACTTCTACCGGAAACAACACAATCGAGTATTCTATAGAGCATCCGACGATTTGCCTTTCTAATTATGCTCAGAATGCCTCATGCAAGGATTGGCTTAAATCTTCTGACAGCAATGGCACCTTATGGGGGAACCCAAAGGGCGACGAGAAGAATTCAGAGAATGAATATCCTAACAAAGGTGCCAAGTCGTACTATGACCCATGTCCGGTCGGTTATCGCGTGCCTCCGGTTGATGTGTTCAGAACATTTACCGCTACTGGCGCTTACACACAAAATATGGTGGATTTTGATGTGGCGGACTCAAACGGAGATGGAGTGATCAACGAGAAAGATTACAATTATGGATGGCATTTTAACATGAAGAATGGAAGCCTGTTTTTTCCCTCAGCCGCTCGCTATGATGGTCAGTGGGCAATGTTGATGGGGTCCAAGAGTGGTCTATGGGGTTCTTATTGGGGAAATGCTCCTGCCAAATCTTATAGTGAAGCCACCGGTTTTGGGTTCTGTGTCTTGGCTTTCATGAATGAGCCTGCTGAAATATCCGTTTCGGCGACAGCCGCCGCAAGTCGTGCCGATGCATACTCAGTACGTTGCGTCAAAGAATAGGAAATCGAGATGTCATCAAAAAAGTAGGGTGAGATTTTCTCACCCTACTTTTTTGTGGAGCATAGGAGGATCGAACTCCTGACCTCAAGATTGCGAACCTTGCGCTCTACCAGCTGAGCTAATACCCCAATTGGATTGCAAATATACAAAAAATCATTTACGAAGTCAGCATATTCAAAGATTTTTCATCTTAGGCAGAGTCAAAAAGTAAGTGCGGTGGTATTTCATTTCTATTTTGACTTTTGCGATTTTTTCATACGTAAATAATTAGTCAAGCCTGCCAAACCCCTATTTCGCGACTGCCGCGAGAGTTGAACGCCGGCAGGCATGTCGGGTTTCATCCTCA
>DCCQ01000078.1 GCA_002314195.1 Bacteroidales bacterium UBA1077
ACAAATCAAAACAGCTTCTGAATATGCGTAAAGGACTTACACCTTCTATCAACAACATCATTGATGCCGTCTCAACTCTTGACGCGATAAAAAGTTATGTGCTTTGTGGTGGCACATCGCTCGCCATACAACTTGGCCATCGGCAGAGTGAAGATTTGGGCTTTATGGCTTGGCGAATTTCCAAAGGCAATAAACCGGAAGTAGATTGGCCAGCTATTTCCAAGGAGTTGGAGAATAAAGTTCAGGGATTATTACGATGTTTACAGCATTGTAAAGAATGGAGGTGACATAGCTCTGGGTATAGATTCCGCCATCAAGTATTCACAATTCAAACTCAAACGAAAGAGGATTGTGACAATGCTCTTGTCCGAACAGTTTGACAAAGATTCCAACTTCAAACAACTCAACCCATTATACGATGTGACGGAAGAGCAAATGAGGGGTTACCTGCTTCAAAAAATGCAAGAAGCCGGAATTTAGGGAAACGAGCGAGAATTGCCGGACACTAAAGATTATACTGCCGAAACATAATGTTCTGACAGCATAATATATTCATAAAAACAAACGTGCGAGTGGAGTCTAACGGTTCGGGTTGAGAGGGCCGTAGAAGCAGTGTGTCGCCATCATCGACCGGGAACTCATGGGACGCGGAGAGCGTCTCACCAGGCTCGGAAGCATGATGGCCGGTTACTTCAGCCGTGAGACGGCCATGCCCGGAAGCGATGAAGGTGCACACACGGTGTCTTCCGACATCATTGAGTCCCTGTTCGGTGACTTTTATAATAAAAAAGGTCCGGGAACCTCCCAGACCTTAAACCAGACCAAATGACGACCTCTCAGTATCGTCCAACTTTTAATGAAAGTTTAGCACCAATACGATAAGACTCTAATATATGAATGGACGGTCCTTCACGTAGATTCTGAAATCGCGGACAGCGCCTGGAGTATCTTCCTCCATACGGGGTAGATACTGGAATCCAGAAATGTCTTGTGATGCACCGAGGTCTATGACAATGGAGTGAGGAAAGGCCACGCTGGGGACAGTCTGCCAATATGTTGACTCCTGGAGATCAAAAGACTTATCGGCGGAATGGTTTCCTCCATCCAAATCCTCACTGTCAGCGTATAGGACTGTCCAAGGCTCACGAGGCAGTCGCTCACCTTTACCGTAAAGCAAATACATCTCTGCAATCGCCGCGGTTTCACTCCCGTTTATGGAGTTCAAGGCTTCGATACAGACGTACCGTCCCTTCACCGTGGCACCGAACCTCACCTCTTGCCATCCACCGTCAGGGCGGAATGTTCCTGAATATGTAGGAGTCTCGTTGCCAAGGTCAAGCGTCTGCCCTTCCTCACGATGAGTCTTACGTTTCTTTACAAGAAGCTGGTCCAGTTTCGGTTCCAACAATCCTTCGGAAGACGCCTCGCGAGGACCGAGTATGTCAAACACGATAATCTCATTGGCACCTTTCCTCAACCAGCATCCCGGCATATAGAGGGTCTGTTGAGGACCTATTTCCCAGATGCGGCCAAGAGGGTGACCGTTGACATAGACAAGCCCCTTACCCCATGTCTCGAAATTGAGAAAGGTATCAGATGGATTTCCTTTTATGTTGAATGTGGCACGATATGCCCCCCTGACCATCCGGTCTCCGGACCAGTCCTTTTCTGATATCGGACGGTATCTCATCGATGCGTAAGTCTGGTATTCATCCACTATGTTGTAGACTTGCCAATTCCGGAGGACACTTTCCCACTTGCGTCCTTCAACCTCAGCAGTCAACGTCACCTTGTCAGTGATTCCCTTGTAATCCTTGATCGCTCGTCCGAAATTGATGCGCCCCATAGCCTCAACGAGGATCGCAAGACAAGCATCCTTCCTACAAGGCGGAATCATCAACTCCCGCTCACCGTTGCGGCGGTCGAGTTTGCCGACATATTCACCGTCAATGAATATCTGAGCGAAATCGTGAGCTTCGCTCACAGTAAGCAATGTCGGCACATCCAATTCCGGAAGGGTCGTACGATACAAGATCGATCCAAAGCCTTGGTCATATTCCTCCATAGTCTTGATGTCGGCATCCGATTTGTGCAATGGAAGGTTCTCACGCAGAGGTGCGACCTCAGTAAAATCGAACTGTTTGATTTTCATCGTTTTAATAGCCGGTGGGACAGGAGCTTGTCTCTCACCGTCTAGGTACTTGGCCAAGGTTTCCCTCAGCGCCCGGTACTTCTCTGTCGCTTGGCCAGACTCGCTTATCGGAGCGTCATAGTCGTAGGAGGTGACATCAGGAGCGAAACCAGGGGAATTAGCACCCGCCCAATGCCCCCAGTTCGTACCTCCGTGCGTCATATATAGTGAAAAGGATATGCCTTTGGACAGCATTTCGTCAATCCCGGCAATCATATCCTTCGCTGGCCGCACCTCATGACCGGCTCCCCATTTGTCAAACCATCCGCTCCAAAACTCCGAACACATCAGAGGAGAATTCGGGCGCGCCTTCCTCAACGGAGCAAATTGTTGGTCGATGTCCGCCCCTGTACCGAAATTGACGGTCCATACCAAATCGTGAAGGCCGTTGTTCAGAAAATTGGATGACCAGTCGCACTGGAAAAGCGTGATGTCGCTGCCAAAATGCTTGCGGATGATGTCACGTATTGCGGAAACGTACTGCTTGTCTATGCCGTAAGAACCATATTCATTCTCAACCTGAACCATTATGATTGGGCCGCCCTTGTCGATAGTGAGATCTCCTACCTGTTCCGCGATTTTTTTCTGGAAAATATCGACTTTCTCAAGGAAATACGGATCGTCCTCCCTCAGGCGGATGTCCTTCTTCTTAAGCAGCCACCAAGGAAGGCCACCCATCTCCCACTCGGCACAGACATAAGGGCCGGGGCGGAGAATGACCTTCAAATCATTCGCCTCGCAGAGACAGACAAACTCCCGGAGGTCATTCTGACCTGAAAAATCGAACCGTCCCTCTTCCGCTTCGTGGGAATTCCAAAAGACATACAGACATACAGTGTTCATTCCCAAAGCTTTGCACATCTTGATGCGATGTTCCCAATATTCCTTTGGAATGCGAGGATAGTGCAGTTCCGCCGCCTTCACAATGAATGGCTTGCCATTGAGCAGGAAGGTCGAATCTCCCGCCTCGAATCTCTCACGCTCTGCAAATTCGTCAGGGTTCCACTTCTCACGCCACGGGATAGTCACATTGCCTTTATCAAACGAGACCGGCAGCCAAACATAACGTGAATCCTCAAGATTATGCTTGTTCCATCTGTCGAACATCGCGACGTACAAATCCTTCCTGCCGTAGATTTGCTGCACGTATGTGCTTTGCGCATAGAATGTCTTGTCGGCATCCATGCCTGTACACGGATTGCCAACCATAGTCCAGACACCCATAATAGAGTCAGCGACGGCAAGTTCGGCCGTGTTCGGATCCCAGCCGGTGCAACCGGATGTAATCATATAGTACTTTCCGTCTTTCTTGAAAACAGCGGGAGCCTCGCGGCTTTGTCCGATGAAATTACGAGAGAAACGCCCGGTAGGACGCAAGTAGTCCTCCGTCAACTCATTGATGTAAAGAGTCGCGTTATTCTCAGAAGCTGCGAATTGGTAAGCCTTGCCGTCATCATCGACAAAGATTGTCTGGTCACGGCTCATAGCGTTGTTCGGGCGGAAAGAGCCCAGATAGGTAAACTGCCCTGTCGGAGAGTCGCTCACAGCGACTCCCGCCGAGGCTTTTCCGTAGTCTGCGCTTTCCACGTGAGTCCACATCACATATTTTCCGGTCTTGGAGTTATAGACGACCTTGGGACGCTCAAGCACCTTGGATGGATGGAGGTCGTGTGACGGGTCATCAGTCACTGCCGGAAGCACGATCCTTTCAAACTTCCAGTTTACCAAATCTGTGGACGAGTAGCAAGATACTCCCCCGACATCCGTGCGGTAACTTTCCCATCCGGCGCCTTCCGGAAGGACAGTCTTGTCTTTCTTATACTCACCGTACCAATAGTATTTGCCATTGTGGTACATTATGCCTCCCCCGTGGGCGTTGATCGGATTGCCGGAGGTGTCCAGCCATGCCTCCCCGTTCACTATGTCCTTGGCATAGCTTCCCAACGTGTGTGCCAACATCAAGAGAAGCACGGTAATCTTTAAATAATGTATGAATTTCATTTCTTTCGTTGTTGTACTATCGGCTAACAAAGGTAGTTATTGATCGTTTGGGTATCGTTACTGACTTTAGACGCATCCGCTTTCCCAAGAAGGCGAGAGACTCTTCCACTACATCTGAAGTACGGTATTGGCTCCAGGAACCGGATTTCACTCCACTGACAGTAATAATCTCGTCACTGTCGCCATAATTAATCACGACAATCACATCGCGTCCGTCCTTGTTGCGGAAGGCCGAACACATCAATCCCCAAGGGTCAGTGGAACTGTCCGGATCATTGGATTCACCACGTGTCACACACATTCGTTCCGCCCCCGGCCGGATGAACCTGCTGTAATTGCCGAAAGACCATAAAAGTTTTGAGTCCACTATTGTGTCACAAACCGCTCCCGGACTTCGGTATTGGAATAGCAATCCATCCTTATAGTCTCCTCCGACCGCTCTCCACCACTGCCAGCTTCTCGCATCAGCAAAGACGAGGTCGTGGTGCACCATTCTGGCAACATACAGAGCCGTCTTCATAGTGCGGTCGTAACCCCCTCCACCTCCAATCTCTTCATCATTGCCCATTATGCAAACTTCGCTTTGCCAAAAGCCGACATCATATTTCCGCAGAGAGTCTCGAAGTGCCTTGCGGCACTCCTTCATAAAATCGACCGGAGTGTTTGTCCAATAACTGTGTCCCGCCATCAGTCTTGGCACATTGCCAAGATTACCAAGATAAGTGTCGGTACTGTCGGAAGAAAAGAACGACTGGATTTCATACCCTCGCTCCGGTCCTGTCCCGTGAGTTGACATCATACACCTGTAATCACAAGATTCCGGAACTATTATCTTAGTGTCAGATCCTCGTGGCCGCAGCTCGCTGTCGAGGATGCGTGCGAGTCTGGCTATCTCATATTTCGTAGCCGGAGACCCTTCCTGCTTTGGGCCTTGCCAGTTCCAACTGCCATCAGGCTCATTCACGGGTGAGATGTAATCAAGAGTCACATCATCGTGCGTTTTCAACCCTTCAACCACATCGACCATAAATTTGGCGAAAGCATCATAATCATCGTCCCTGAGATTGAATGTTCCATCTCGTCCTGTGTTGGTGGCAAGGCCGTTTTTTGTGTAATGCACAGGCGGAGAATTCAGAAAACCCAACAAATATGGCACTCCATACCGCTTTGCCAGCTTAAGGAAGTTCCGCTGCCCAAGCTGCTTATCCCAATCGTAGGTACCGTCAGCGTTAAGGAAACATTCCGTCCTTGTACCGTGGTTGATCTGACTGTCGTCTCCTTGTTCCACACTTCCAGCCCCAATATTGAAACGCCAGATACTGAGACCGATACCTTCGGGGGTTCCATTGTCGTCAAATTCCGAACTAAACAACAATCTGGCGACATCATTCCGTACAGGCTCCGGCATCTCACCAATAAAACGCATACTCCACGCATCAGAAGCCCCAAAACAGTCTATCTGTTGATATCGCATTCCAGGATTAACGTTGAACACGATTTTCTGTTGTGCAGCCGCTGACAGACAGATCAACAAGCTGACAGTTGCAACCATTCTCCTCATCGCGCTATCACTTTTCCGCTGGTTGGCTTGGCTGCGAAGGCCAATAAGGGTTCTGATAAAGCGGAGAATCCGACACTGTGGTCCCGTCCGGAGCCGTGAGCATCATCTGCTTGATAGGCATTGGCTGAAGATAGTGGGCCATATGCCAGGTCAGGCCGTTGACAACCTGAGTGGAGTTGTTGCCGCGATGTGGACGGACATATTCACTCTCGCTTGCCTTGGACACGACACTCTCGATCTTTGCCTTCAACTTTGCCGGATCAGCATAATCACCAGACCCGAATTTGGCGAAATATTCAATCATCTCATCACCGGCATTCCAAAGATGGCATCCTTCTATGTGGCGAGGCTCGGTGATAAGTTGATCAAGAGCGCGCCAACGCACGAGGTCATCCCAGCGATAGCCCTCAGCCATCAGTTCGTTCCTGCGCTCACGTCGGATGTTGTAGCGCACAGGGTCTATGATCTTGCCTGCTGTGTAGGCTCCCCAATCCCCTTTGGCCTCCTCTTCCATAACCGTCGCGTCAATAGTGACATTGTAGTCCGGCTCAAGTCCTGTATGGCGTCCACGGACCGCACGCCAATACTCATCGCATTTTCCGTTGAGTGTCCCGTTCAGTTCATAGTAAGCCTCAATGTAATTCAAAAGAGCCTCAACACTTCGGAAGACAGGACACGCGGTCGAACACAGCCCATTGCCGCATTCCGCAGCATCTGGAGTATTGCCCTTACGTAGGGCATAGCCGGTGGAATACTTCTGCTCATTGCTTGTCTCCCAGAACGCTGGAATTCCCTCCACAGGATTGGCGTGGGTACCATCGCTGCTTGCGATAAGCACATTCTTCTGCCCTGGTTCCTTGAGAAGGACGACAAGGCGCGGATCACGGTCAAGACGGACATTATGTATGGTGTTGTCCCCGTGGTAACCCGAACCAGAAGCATAAATAGGAAGGCCATTGGCCATTGTGAACCCATCGACAAGTCCACGGGTGGAACCGATACCCTGATTGCCTTTCTGAGCTTGGACTACGACATTATGGTTTATACCCAAAGCCTTGGAGTACTGGCGCCACAGAAGGACCTCTGGGTACTTGCTCAAATCCAAACTTCCGAACATCGCAAGCCATGGATTCTCCGACTCGTAATCAGCAAGCGATTTGCCTTCTTCCTGCGGCACAATTCCGGTGTTGGTCATCAAGGATCCTTTTGCCTCCTCCGCAACAATCTCCGCAGCCTTCACAGCCTCTTCGAGGAAGAATCTTACCTCCGCTTCCGGAGAACCAGCCTTGAAAGTGAAATCCGAATTGTAATCCTTTGATTTTCCAGGCCATTCTGAGGTCCCGGGAACAAACGCCGTTCCGGCGAAATTCTTCTCGTACGTGCCTTCATAAAGGGCGACACGGCTCTTCAGCAGCATTGCTGTGTTCGCGTTGATGCGTGTCGTAGCCATCTTTGACTGCTTGAGAAGTTCGTACGCCTTGTCAAGATCTTCAAGGATAAAACGCGCGACCTCATTGCGCGGGGCACGTTTGCTGGCGTCTGCCAAAGCCGCAGTCTCATCAGGCAGACAAGACGTGACAATCGGAAGATCACCGAACAGCTTCATACGCTTGAAGTATTCAAAAGCCCGGAAGAAATACATCTCACCTATGTAGTGCGCCACATTCGCCGGATTGCCACTGATTCCGCCGGCCTCATATTTCTGAAGCACATTGTCGAAGAAAAAATTGATTGTTGTTATGTTCTCCCACTTGTAGTTGTCGTTCTTGAGATCTGTCTTCCAGTCTCCCGTCTGGTACTTGGCATCAGGATAAATGTCAGACATTATGTCTGTGGCATTGTCGCTATAGATTCCGTAGCTCCAGTTCTCATGGCTCGGCAGGACTTCGGTATAGCGGCCATTGCAATAAGCCTGCAGGTCGCTTTCATTGTTGAAGTATTGTTCTGGAGCGATCGCTGACAATGGCTCCTTGTCAAGATAATCATTACAGGAGACAAGAGAGAAGCCTGATAAGAAAAGGCCTGCGAGGAGATAATGTATGTTGGTTTTCATTGTTTCTATGTTTTAAAGTGTTACACTTATGCCAAACGAGTAGGTTCGTGAAAGAGGATACGCGGAACCACCTTTTCCGGAACCGATGGTTTCCGGGTCAAACAGTTTCGAGAGGCGGGATCCCGTCCAAAGATTCTCCCCGGAGAAGTACACGCGCACATTCTTGAACCCAGCCTTTTCGGTGACTCTGTCCGGAAGGGTGTAACCTACCTGAAGGTTCTTTAGGCGTATATAGGAGGCATCCTGAAGATACCTGCTTTGCACCTGACGGTTCTTGCTTCCTCCGGAGACCACTGGCCGTGGATAATATGAATCATAATTGGTCTCGGCATATCCTTCCTTTACAGACCACGAATTTTCGTCGCGGAAATAATCCTCATGAGGTGTAAGCGCCTGCATCCACCACATATCATTGTCCGCTCCCCAGAAATAGTTATGATTCTGGAAATAATCTCTTTTCCCTACCCCTTGGAAGAAAACCCGAAGGTCAAAGCCCTTGTACGCTGCGTTGAGATCAAGCGAGAACATATAACGAGGCTGCTTGCTGCCGAGGAGTTTCTTGTCCCCAAGATTGTTCAATGTCCCGTCGCCACCGTTGATGACGCCATCACCGTTCAGATCCTTATACATCACGTCACCCGCCGCGAAATCCTTACCCAAAGACTGCATTCCCAATCTGGCCTCTGCGGGAGCGGTCCCGTGGTAAGCGGTATAATTAGCGTCAAGCATATCAAGGTAATCCATATATTCCTCATCAGTTTTCGCTATCCCCAAGGTCTCATATCCCCAGATCTCGTCTATATAGCGTCCTTGGATGTAGGTGTCAATGGAGTTTGTAGGGTTGTTCGCATATCTGGTGATCTTCGTGCGCGCGTCCGAGAGGACAAAACGCGCTCCATAGGACAGGCCGCAGGAAAGATAGTCTTTCCACGAAATCTCAAAGTCCCAGCCATGTGTGCGGAGGTCACAGTTATTCGTTTTCGGGACATCGGTTCCAAGGATGTTCGGCAATTCAGCGGAAGGCCCCACCATATTCTTCGTGTCTCGAATATAGTACTCAAAACTTCCGGTCAACCGGCCGTTGAACAAGCCCCAATCAAGGCCAAGGTTGTAATTGTAGATTTTCTCCCATGTCAACAGCTGGCTGATAAGGGCCGGGAACCCGACTGTTGTCGGTTTCGCTCCGCCCTGAAGCCACTCTCCGTTATTTGGCTTGATGGAAAGGGTGCGGTAGGTCTGATACCAGTTGTCAATGTTCTGGTTGCCCAGTATTCCATACGAAGCACGCAGCTTAAGGTTGCCGCACACTTGCGTCAAGTCCTCCCAAAACTTCTCGTTAGCTATGTTCCATCCCGCGGACACAGACGGGAGCCATATCCAACGTCGGTTCTGACGGAAACGCGATGTTCCGTCATAACGCAAATTGGCCTCTATCATGTAACGGCTATCATAATCATAGTTGACACGTCCGAAGAATCCAGCGTTGTCCCATTCTGAACGGCCTCCGTTTACTGACGGAGTCACCAGATTCCCATCAGAGCCAATTCCGGTGGTAAGGTCAACTTCCGGCAGGCTGGAGACCAGAATGCCGTCACGCTGAAGACCGAATGTCTTCTGTTTCATATTCTCGGTCTGGAAGCCAAGCATAAAATGGAAGTTGTTCTTTTTGCCTATTGTTCTTTCATAATTGGAATAGACATTGAGATTGTAGAAATTCTCTCTGGTGTACTCCTCGTGAACGTGGCTCTCGCTTGAAACCTCGAAGGCATTCCCGTTTACGTCGTACCCGTAAAGTTTTTGAGTGTCCCAATGGCGGGAGTCAGAATACACCTGATAGTTGAATTCTGCATGAATATCCCATCCTTCCACCGGTCGCGCCACGAGACTGATCTGGGTATAGTTTCTGTCTGGCTGAGTCCTATCGCTACCTCCGTTCTCCAGTCCGTTTATAGGAGATGGGCAATCAAAGATGTTCCCGTTCGGGTCATAAATAGGAATCACAGGCCAACCTTGACGACCCAGATCATCGTACAGATCGTCAGTAAGACTTGATGGACGCACATAGTCCTTGCGGACCCACCGGTGAGAGAAACCAAGTGTCATCCACTCTGTTATGTCAGCGTTGAACTTGCCGGTCAATGTATAGCGTTTCAACCCTTCCTCCCCCCAGGCAAGCATTCCGTCATTATCAAGATAGTTTGCCGAGAAATAGTAGTTGATCTTATCGGAGCCACCGCTCACACTCACATTATGCTCCATTGAGAAGCTGTAATCCTTGTATATGGCACTGAACCAGTCTGTGTTGGCCCAGGCCCCTCCGTGATAAGGGACATCCTGCCAGTTGCCATTGCCATAGATGTCATCCATTGTGTAAAGGGGATCGAATACACCTTTTGAATTCAGAAGGGTTCCGGCCTGATACTGTTCAATCTTCTCGATTGTTTCTTTTGAAAAGTGTGGCCCCCATCCTGGTGTGTTGACGCACGCGTCATCAAAGAACAGGGCGAAGGCTCTGGAGTCCATAGTGTGATTGCGGTTCACAAGGTTGCTGAAACGGAACGAATTGTTGTAACTGATTGTCGCCTTGCCTTGTGATCCTTTCTTTGTCGTGACGAGAATGACACCGAACGGAGCCCGGCTACCATAGATTGAAGCGGAAGCCGCGTCTTTCAGTACGGATATACTTTCTATGTCCTGCGGGTTGACAGCATTGATGTCACCTTCCATTCCATCAATGAGAATAAGCGGACTTCCGCTTGACCCGCTTCCTATTGTGCCGTTTCCTCTTATATTAATGGAAGCGTTTGTCTCAAGTTTGCCATCGGCTGATGTTATCTGGAGTCCGGGAACGACTCCTTGCAGAGCCTGGGCAGCACTTGTCACAGGCCGGTCTTTCAGAGCCTCCTGATCAGCCACGCTTACCGAGCCGGTCATATTCACTTTTTTCTGTACACCGAAGCCCACCACAACGACTTCGTCAAGCAAGGATGTGTCTGGCTTGAGCAACAGTCTCATATCCTGGCCGGACACAGCCCTAACCTCCAAAGTTTCAGATCCGATGCAACTTACAACCAACACGGCTCCATCAGGGACTTTCAAAGTAAAGCGACCGTCAACATCAGTCATTGTCCCGTTCGCCTTATTCGTCTTTTCGTACACGAACGCCCCGATAACCGGGCCATCGGCATCGCTCACATCACCTTTGACTGTGATTTCTGACTTCTGTCTTGACATAGTGTCGGCATTGACCTGGGCACTGGCAGTGTCCAATGCCAAGGAGAAGAAACCGACACACAGCAACAATACAACATACAGTTTGCTGTTTTGTAAACAATTTGATTTCATAGAAAAATACTTGGTTAAAAGTGTTATTGTTTCTTTTGCAAAAGTAGCGACAAAAAAGGAAACTAGTGATGACCGATAGTTCTTTTATAATGGTAATTGTTTCATTCTCTTTTCTCAGATAGTTTTTCACGAATAATAATACCCTTGAACACCATGACATATTTCACATTTTAAGACAAAATGACCAAATAAAGTGACAAATCGTTCAATTAATCACCTCGATTTTATTATCTTTGCCATACTACGTTAAGTAACCACATTTCATGAGAAACGTTCTACTAGTACTGTTCTTGACTCTAAACGTTATTACAGCGGAAGGGGAACCAGTGAACTCACTTCCGGTAATTGAGCACATAGGACTTAGAGACGGTATCTCAAATAATTTCGTGACTGACATAGCCCAGGACAAGCATGGATTTATCTGGATCGGGACCGAAGCGGGGCTGAGCCGTTTTGATGGAGTGAATTTCAAAATATTCAGCGAGCGGAATTCCGGACTCAAAGGTAATTCCATCAATTCTTTATTTTATGATGAAACAGAAGATAAACTTTGGATAGGCTCAAAAAGAGGCGTGAATGTCCTCGATTGTGAGACATTGAGGTTGGAAGAACCAGAGCTGCCGGATAGCCTCGGAAGCGTCAATGTGGTCGATTTCTGCCGCGCTGAGGACGGAGGCATATATATTGTCAATCACTATAATTTCATATTGCACTACAAAGACGGCAAGATTGACGTGTTGAGGCAGAACGCATTTCCCCAGTTGCCGATGTCATTCAGAAGCATTGCTTACGATGGCCATGGAAACTTGTACGCAGGACATGCCAACTATGGCTTCAGTGTTGTGAATCTTAAAACAAGGAAGGTTGAGAATTTCCATCATATTCCTGGCGATGGAGGGAGCCTTCCGAGCAATGATGTCGGAGAAATATTTATAGACAGGCACAAAAACATCTGGCTTGGAACCAGTCGGGGTCTGGCACTGTTCAATCCATCCAAAAAAAAATTCAGATCATTCCTGAATCATAACGCGGCATCCTGGAAAACTCCCACACCCAACATCTACTCCATAACAGAGACTAATGAAGGAGACCTGCTGATAGGTGGAGATTTGGGAGGTGTGGGTGTCCTTAACATCAGTGACCTCTCGCTGTCCAACCCTGACAGGCTGGAATTCACAGTGCTTCCGTCTTCCGGTGGCCGATACGGCATATCCTCTATGAATATCCATAAGGTTTTTCAGGATTCATACGGCAACATTTGGATCGGTAATTATTCTGAAGGTCTGGATTTTATAAGCCACACTCACCAAAGATTCAACCTCCTTCCCTCATTCGGCGCCAACGTGAACAGCGAGAAGGGTCGGCCCGTCTGGTCTATCCATACAGATGGGAATGGCAATGTCTGGACCGGTGAAGAAAGCAAAATACGAGTTTTCGAAAATGGAGAATTGAAACGCTCCTATGATTTGTCCACGCATCTTAAAAGTTCACGGGAATACATATCCTCTTTGGTAAGAGTCGGTGATGAAATTCTGTTCAGTTCTTATGAGGACGGAATTTTCGCTCTTGAAATAAACAATGGAGGTATCAGACGAATCAGCGCGCCTGACAGTCAGAATTATGCCAATTGCTTTGCCGTACTGCCGGACGGCAAAGTGTACTTAGGAATGCAGGACGGGCTTTATGAATATGCTTATGGTGAACTGAAAAAAGACATAAAGATCTCAACCGCAACCTATAATCTTATTCCTAACGGGATCACTGCCGACAGACAAGGAAAATTGTGGA
>DCCQ01000101.1 GCA_002314195.1 Bacteroidales bacterium UBA1077
CTATTAACTTGAATTGGCGTGATGGATTATTTGCAAATCAATTAAACAATTCGCAGATATTCAGTCCAACAGGTTAATTAGATTGATAGAATCACAATCAAAAAGGCCATCTCGAAGGATTCCGAGATGGCCCTTATTGATGCGGAAACTTTACTTTTCTGCTCCCGGGACTGGGACGGTGTACTTGCTCATGTCCATCTTGCCAAGCTCAAGCTTCTCCGGGAGGTAATCCAGGTCGGAGGCGCTGATCTCGTCCCAAGTGATGGTCTTGCCGGTGTAGGCGGCCTCACGGCCCATCACACCGCAAAGAGAGGAGATGCCGCACTCGCCGGCCTCAACGTGAGCCTCGCCCTTACGGATGTGGTTCACCCAATCCACGTGCTCAAGCACATACGGGTTGGTCTGCTGGTACTGAGCCTTCTCGGCCTCGCTGTCGAACTGCCAAAGGATGTTTCCCTGAAGGTCACGGATGGCGAAATCCGATGAGCTCCAATAGCCCTTGGTACCACGGACATATTCACTGACATTGTTGGAGCAACCGTCGATCTGACGCGACATACTGTGCAGATGGACTCCGTTCTCATATTCAAAGTCAATGCTGAAGTTGTCGTACTGGTCGCCGGTGATGCGGCGCTGGCGGCTGCCAAAGCCTGTCGCCTTGATAGGGTGTCCTCCGATCATCCAGTTGAACACATCGATGTTGTGCACGTGCTGCTCGACGATGTGGTCACCGGAGAGCCATTTCCAGTTGACCCAGTCGCGGATCATCCATTCCATGTCGCTCCAGCCCTGCTGACGCTCCTTGTACCAGAGCATGCCCTGGTTCCAGTAAACGTTGCCGCCTGTGATCTCTCCGATCATTCCCTCCTGGATCTTCTTGAAAGACTCGACATAAGGCCTCTGATGGTGGCGCTGAGTTCCGGTCACGACGCTAAGTCCCTTGGCCTCAGCCTGCTTCGCTGTCGCCATGATCTGACGGTAACCCTTCGCATCGACAGCGATAGGCTTCTCAAGGAATGAATGGACGCCCTTCTCGGTGGCGTACTGAAAATGAGACGGACGGAAGACCGGAGGAGTGGCCACGATGACCATGTCAACTCCTGAGTCAATGACCTGCTTGTAGGCATCGAAGCCGGTGAAGCAGTGATCCTCAGGGACTTCCTGATTCCACTTTTCCTTGATGCTGCCGCGCAGGCCGTTCAGGCGATCCTCGAAAACATCTCCCAAGGCCGTAACCTTGATTCCATTGGCAGCGTTCAAAAGGTCATTGACGGCACCGCTTCCACGTCCGCCGCAACCAATCACGCCCACCTTAAGTTCCTTTCCGTCAATAGCTTTGTCCGGAAGTTCGGGAACATAGTACTCACCCGGCTGCCTAAGGGGAGTCATCTTGCCGGATTTGTCACCACCTGCGCAAGCTGACAGCAGGACGCTGCCGCCTACCAGACCTACACCGATCTTGGCGCTCTTGCCAAGAAAGGATCTTCTGTCCATTTTGTTGCTCATTTTATTAATAGTCTTTATGTTATTAAATTCAGTAATCTTAAAAATAGCGCCTGCTTCAATTTCCTTGCAGGTTATAATATTCCCTCAGGCACGTCGCACACCACTCTGAAACCGATTCCCTTGATGTCGGAATACCACCAGATACTCTTCGGGTTCTGCGGGTCGGTACGGAGCCATTCGTCATTCTTAGTGTGGTTTCTGGCGGCACAGCGGACCAGCGAGGCATCATCTGAATATGTTCCTCCTCGAACCACGAACTCATCACCGCTCTGCGGCCCCTTCGGATCCAAAGCGCCATCAGTGATCTTTGAATATGCGTCCGCGGCGTACCGGTCAGAGCAATATTCCATCACATTGCCGAGCATATTCTTAAGCCCGAACGGGTTGGCTTTCACCTCGGAAGGTTCCTGAGTCTTGCCGAAGCTGTCCTCTGAATATACCACATAACTTGCGATCGAGGTGGTGTCCGCCCCGAAAAGCTTGTTCCAGAATGTTTCCTTTGAATATTTCTTCGGGCTTCCCTCGAAGAAGTACGGGGTCTGGGTGCCGCCGCGGGCTGCATATTCCCACTCCGCCTCGGTCGGAAGACGGTAGTTTCGTCCGGTCTTCAAGGAAAGCCACTGGCAGAAGGTTTCCGCCGCGTAGTGCGTCATCGTAATGGCCGGCCTCTCACCCATCCCCCAGCCCTGATCCGGGAATCCGAACGGAGGTGTAGGGCCGCTGACGGCATCGACATCCGGACGGTTATTGTTGGCGTAGATCTTCTCTGGTGGGGTTCTGCCCTCGGACATTGTCTCGTTGTAGAAAGCCCAGAACTGATGCCAGGTCACCTCGACCTCGCCCATGAAAAACGGAGAGATTCTGACCTTTTTCTGAGGTCCCTCGTCCTCTGAGCGGAACGGCTCGCCTTCCGGACTGCCAATCGTAAACTCGCCTCCCGGAATGGCGATCATGCTGATAGCCGCGGTTGTGCCAGGCACTGTCTCAATGAAGTTAGCAAAGGACTTCACCACAGCCGCACTGTCATATTTTTCTCCGCCACCAGTGTCCATCACCTTGCCCTCCAGTCTCTTGTGCTCGTAGCCAGGCATGTCATGTCCTGTGTTCAGATGGCAACTGATGCACTGGAGATCCAATTTCTTGGCGTTCTCGTCGTAGTAAAGATGGGCGGTGATGCCATCGTCTGAGATTCCGGTCGGATAAAGATTCACGTGGCACTTCTCGCATGATTCATTATAGACGATCTTTGTTCCGTGCTCAAGGGTTCTCCTTGAACTCCAGTCGATCTCATCCTTATCTTTTGTCATCTTGGTCCACAAGTCCTTGGCTCCCATCCTGGCCTTGACCATATAGTAACGGAGATAGCCGTTCTCCTTTGGAGGAAGATGACAGGCGGCACAGTCAGTCACCACGCCACTCTCGCTGTTATAATGTTCTGATTTCTTCCAGTCAGCATCCGCCTGCTCGTGGTAGTGGCAGCTCATGCAATACTCGTTGGTGGAAGTACGCGACATCGCACCGCCAAGAACCAACATGGCGCAAACACCTAAAGCCAACCCTCCCAGGCCAGCGAATATGATCACTTTTTTTCCGCCTCCCATAGTCGTTCCGAAACCTGTTTAAACAAATCTCGTAAATTTACGCATTTCATTTCAGACTTCAAATTTTTTTCGGTCCATTGACCTTCTCCTGTAGATAAATTGTCCAATGTGACATCCGCCTCACCCAGACCTGGCTGGAAGGTCAACTCCAACATGGATGTCATTGTGTGATAGAGGCACTCGACAGGACATAATGCCACAGATCGGTTTGTCCTTGTGGTCGGCTTCGTGTCCTCCAAGACCCTGATAACAACGATGTCATTCTCGTTTTGCGAATACATCTGGCCAAAGACGGTCAATGCGAACAGTGTAAGTAAAATCTTTTTCATATTAGTTTTGTTTTCGCAAAGTTCGCAAGAAAGAGCACGAAGCCAATGAGAAAAGTATTAACACCTATAACACTTATGACATTAAATCTCAATTTGTTACGAAACCGTCAATATGCCCTACCTTAACACATCTTGCTATTTCATTGTATTTCAACATGTTACAACTGGATGCCTTGAATACAAAACGCCAAATACCTACAAATTAAGACATTACAACCGTCAACCTATAAAATCCTGGTAGAAAGTCTTGTTTGATGAATCAATTCCGGAAATCTTGGACCTCAGCCTCACACGTTTCGTATAGACACTTTGCACCGTATAGTCCATAACCCGTGCTATAGTCTTGGCGTCAAAACCAAGAATGTTCAATGCGATGAAACGGAAATCATTCTCGGTCGCGTCAGGTAAATCGGCACGCAGTTTTCTCATGATGCCATCCAGCTTCTCATCTATCATCCGTTCAAGTTTGCTCTGATTGCACCCATCAATCACACTGACAAGTTTCTTCACCTTTGCATATATCCTGTCCTTCCCCTTGCCGTTTCCGGCCGCTTCCCAATACTCCGCGCACAAATCATTCAACTGGCCATATTGACGTTTATAGGTCATGACGTACTTCCTTCTAAGGTTCTGAAGAGCCATGTCTTTGGCAGACAAAGCGTCATGTTCTATGGAAAGCCGCCTGCTGACCTCTTCATTTATAACAGACATCTCACTCATGCGCCTCAACCATTTTCTTCTACCGCAAACATAAGCGGCCAAGACCATGAACATGCACACCACACAGAACAGTGCCACCATCCATTTGGCAAGCACTTGAAGCCTACGGTCTTTCTCCAACAATTCGGACTTGGCTTCAAAATAATCAGACTGAGCCTGAACGACGGACTGGTTCAACGTGGTGATTATCACCGAATCCTGCAAGGCGACTGACCGCTCGAACATATTCAGGGCTTTTTCAAACTCTCCTCTATGCTTATATACCCGATACCGCCAAGCCATCAACGGCCCAGTGTCCGGGGCGACAGCGTCAACCTGAGAGAATATGGCCTGCGCGGCCTTGATGTCTCTAACAAGTTCCAAAGCGTAGGCATAGACATAATAATCAGCCAACGAAGGGTTTCCGGAATAGTCTTCAACAGCTTTCAAAAACATGCCCAAGCTCTTGCGCGGGCTCGGATCCGGCCTGTAAAGGCAATATCGGGCAACATTGAAAAGATGCTCCACCAAGACAGTAGTATCGCATGGCGGCTCTGAAAAGAATTCCGCATAAAGGCTATCCGATTTCCGCCACTCGCCGCAGTCGGCATAATAAGAAGCCAAACGACCGGTCGTTATCCACGTTCTGGACGAATCACCTGCCTCTTTGAAAAAGCCAAGCGCCTCTTTGGAATATTCAACTTTCTCCGAAAGATTATGGTCCTGGGCATAAGAAGCTGTTTTGATTTG
>DCCQ01000031.1 GCA_002314195.1 Bacteroidales bacterium UBA1077
TACCAATTTCAACACACCCGCAAGGCCTTTCGGCGGAGGAATCTAGATGATGACAGGGATTCCGCGGGGAGGTCGGGCGATTGGAAGCTGCCCTTGCTCCGAGTCCGAAAGGAGTGCAAAGATAACTGAAATCTGTTAATATTCAAATATTAGAAGCTGTTTTAATTTATTTGAAATGTTCTTTGAGGTGAAATAATCTTATTTTTCCCCTCCTGTCGTCTCGGCGGACATTGAGACCGCTTCGCTGTTTCGGGGAGTGGATAAGATGCCGTGGATGAGACTATTGTCCGGCACCGTTGGTGTTGGTTGTGACTCTCTCAAGAACCTCAAGAGCCTTCTTCTCATCGGCGGAAAGGTCTTCGGTCAGGGAATCTGAATAGTCGAGTTCCTTTTTCTTGTTCTCTATGGCTTCCTGGGACAATTCTGTCTGCCTGATGGCCTGCTCGACTCCCTTTTCGAATATGTTGTGGATGATGTTCGTGAGGTTTAGCGTAAGGCTGTTGACCTGATCATCGAACAGAGGGATGTTGCGGCTCTTGTATTTTGTCTTGCCGAGTTTCCATTTCCAGTCATCGAACGTGCCGTTGAGGTTGATGCCGAACTTGAACGGAATCGGGGATTTGAGGGCGGAGAGATGGTACTTGAACTTCTGGTCGAAACCTTGAAGGCCGCTTGCCGCGATCGAGTAACGGTCAATGTTCAGAAGGAACGGGAATATCTCCAAGTGGTTATCCTTGATGATTCCCCTTATGGACAGCGACTCGATGTGGCTGGAATCCCTGTCCTTGAACATCAATGTCTTACGGAGTTTGTTTAATTCCTCGCTCTCTGACAGGGAAAGATCCTTGCCGTCAATCTTCACTATTCCGCTCAAAGTTGGAATAACAATATTCATAGAAGTGTCGATCTCGCTTGTGGCGGCTATCTCGCAATCGAGAAGCCCCTTGAAAGACTTGAGCATAGGCACAATGCTGTCAACGGCAGGAAAGAGCTGGATGACTTTCTCCGCCGTGATGCCGGCCAGGGTGAGGTCGAAACCGGCTTTGAGGTCTTTCTTGGTGCGGGTGGAGTAGAATCCTTCCAGATAGACGTCGCCCATATTCGTTGTCGCAAGGGTGTTCGTTGCCTGAAGGCAGCGCTCTTTCATCACAAGATCTGAGGCCAGCCATGTCGTCTCAAGATTTGAATATCTTATCTTGTTGGCGTTCAGCGAGACCTTGGCGTTGAGATTGGACGGCAGGACGATCAGCGATGCGGTCGCTGTTGTGTCAGAGCTTGCCGACTCTTTAATCGTGTTCAGATAATCATCATCATCGACTCCGGAGAGCGCCGTGTTTTGGCTTGGTGGAGTGAATTTTTTCCCGGTGTTGAGAGCTATGAGAATCTCGTTCACATCGATTACATCCGAGGATATTCCCAGTTCCAGATCAAGTCTGCCTTTGCCGGTGGTGAGGATCCTTTTCAGTCCGGAAAGATGTCCTTTGGCTGAAATGTCTGATACTCCTGATTTCAACGACAATTCTTTCAGGTCGATTTTGTTGTTGGAGAATCTGCCGCTGAATCCGGTGATTCTGTTGTCAAGAGGGTAGTACGGGGATATTACAAGGCCTTCGCCCACATTGATGTCTCCGCTTATGTCCCAGTTTTTGATATAATTGGCGATGGACTCCCCTAGTTGGATCTTGATGTCGCTCTTCTCGAAATCCTTCTCGGTAAGATAGTCAGGCAATGTGGCCCCGGTGCGTCTGCCGAACGCTTTCCGGAACAGCGAATCTCTCTTGACTCCAGGGAAAACCTTCTGCAATGAGTCCAGAATATGTTTCCGTCGGATTTGTGTCTCGATGGAATTCGGATGCGCCGCCACAGCCAATCTTGCGTCCTGTACAGAGAAGCGGCTGACCCCTTCCCGAAGAGTTATCTTCTTGTTTTTGCTGGACAGATTGAGGAACGGCACGATGTGCTTGCCTATCAGAATCTGAGTCAGTTTGAATGTGTTGGCGGAACCGATCGCCCCTACGAAACATGAGTCAAGGTCCATCATTCCGATGGAGTGGATGTCCAGATGGCCATGGATCGGATGTCTGTCCTGTTTTCCGGTCATAGGCTCTTCAGCATTATGGGCCGAAAGGCTCAGCCCCGTGCCACGTATGAAGGTCGAGGCACCATATTCAGCGAACACGCTGTCAACCGCCACCATCAGGCCGGAATGCCTGTTGCCGTGTCCGTCTTGATCATCTTCTTCATGGTTGAATGCCCCGAGGCTGATGTCCGTGTGCCCGATGTAGGCGAACAAGGTGTCCTTCGGAATGCTGACCTGGATGCCGTTGCTTTCCAGAAGGCCTTCCAGCCCGATGTCGGAGAAGCTGAACAAATCCAGTTGGGAAAGCCTGAAGTCGCCCTCTATGATGCCCTCAAGATTTCCGTGGACGGCAATCCCCAGACTGTCTGGAAGATAACTGGCCAATGAGTCCAATACGAAATGAAGGTCTGAACTAATGTCGAGCAGAGGGTCTCCTCCCAGCAAATCATCCGCCGTTCCACTCAGCGTCACCTTCATCCCGCCAACACTGAAGCAGAAATCCGGCACCTCCACGCTTAGTTTTCCGTCGCGGCTCTTTGCCGTTATGTCTAGGTCGAACCGCCCGTCACCGTCGATCCCCTCCCAACCGAGTCTGGAATCCGGCACTTGAATCTGTACGGAAAGAGGCGGAAGACTTCCGGTACCCTTGTCGTAGAACCCATTGCAGGAGGCGTTGACGGACAGCAACGCATCTGTGCGCAATTTCTTCAAAACAGGAAAATTCTTTCCGAAATATTCGGCAAGCTCGCTGACGGAAGCCTTTTCCGTCACCACCGACCCTTTTATCAGAATGTCTTTCCCGGAGAAGTCGGCTTTCCCGCCGGCGATCAACCCAATGGTCGCGACGCGCGCTGTCATGCTTTCAACAGCCACGCGCTTTTTATCAAGTTCCGGGATTATGTCACCTTTGATCTCGACCGGAATCGACATCCTGCCGGATGACTTCAACCCCAGAAACAGATTGGAGGATAGGCTGACATCGAAGTGTCCGATGCGTTCCTTGATTCCAAGTCGCTCAATGCCAAGTGCCACCGTGTCCGCCGGAAGCCGGCCAGCCATAAACAGCGAGTCCATTTCCAAATTCACTCTCTCGATCTTGCCCTTCCTTGCGTCGTAATGCCCTTTCGCGGTAAGGTTTTTCAAGAATATGCAGCCGAATATGGTGTCGGCGGGATTCGTATATACGACGAATGGCCGTCCGCCTAGACTTACCTTGCCAATAGATATAGGCGGCAGGGTGCTGGATGTGGTGTCGCTGTCCTCTTTGGCTGAATTGTCACCGAATATGTTCCAGTTTGCTGAGGTTGAGTCGTACTGGTGAGCGAAAATTCTTGGATGATCCAGCATCGCGTGGCGAATTCTGATTCTGCCTGTCGCCGCCGCAAGGTAGTTGATAGAGACTGACAATTTGCGGAAATGCGCCAGTGTGTCGGCTGTCTCTCCGCGTCCGGAACCGAGCAGGTGCCCTCCCGGGGCATCAAGCGAGTCGAAGGCCGCGAACCTGTCGTGAGGGTAGGTGATGGAAAAATTGTCTATCGTGACGTTGAGGTTCGGGAAACTCCTGAACATGGAAGCCTTGATGCCGGAGAACGAGACATCTCCGTCAACATATTCCTTGGCGGCTTCATCGACTATGCGCGTCAGCACTTTGGAATTCAACGCGATCTGAAGGACGATGACAATCACCGCCCATATTCCTAAAATTGTCCACAGCACCGGCTTTAACCAACGCTGTGCGCCAGGTTTGAAGATTCCCCTTTTCATAGCTCCGCAAATATAATAAAAATCGGACCGCCAAGCAGCGGTCCGACAGGATTTTCATTGTAAGGTCTTTCTTACTGCTCGTCAAGCAACTGGAGGTGCTGAACGTAGATGGCCTTCAACTTCGCGGCTCTCTTCTTCACAGAAGGCTTCTCGAAGTTCTTGCGGGCGCGAAGCTCGCGGATGGCACCGGTCTTCTCGAATTTCCTCTTGAATTTCTTCAGAGCCCTTTCGATGTTCTCGCCTTCCTTGATAGGAACTATGATCATAATGCTGTTACCACCTCCTTTTTTCTCTTGACCTGGAATCTGATGGCAAATTTTTGCCTAAAATTCTCAGGCGCTTTCTAAAGCGGGTGCAAAGATAGGAAAAAAATATTAATTTTGTCAAAACAAAAATGTTATTTCGATGGACAGCCCTTTTTTGTACAACAGATATGTGACAGGACAACACTTCATTGGTAGGAAGGATGATTGCGCGATACTTGGCAACTTGTTGACTCAGAGTGAGAATGTGGTGATTTGGGAGCCGTATGGAACCGGCAAGAAATCTCTCGTCCATCAGGTTCTCACAAAGATGAAGGTGAATGGCGACAGATTCACGGTCGGTGAGATGACGGCCTTGGACATAAGGGAGGGGGAGGCTTTCGTCAAAAGGCTGGGCACAGCAGTGATACGGCTGTTTGCGTCCACTCCCGATGAATATGAAAGCATCGTCGACAAGTACCTTGAGGGGACGCATTTCGTTTTCGACAGGAAGGCTTTCGCGGATTGGGACACGATTCTCTCCACGAACTGGGATCTGGACGACAACGATCTGAGGGCTGTCCTGAGGCTTCCGTACATTCTCTCGGCAGAAAGGGGAGAGAAGATGTATTTTATTATAGATGAGTTCCAGAATCTGGATCTGGCCGATGACGGGGAACGGATATTCAAGCTGATGGAGGAGGTCATTGACGGGGCGAAAGCCGAGGGACTGAAGATCTTCTCCTATCTATTCATAGGCTCTCAGGTCAATGCAATGGAGGATATATTCATTAAGAGGCATTTCTTCTATCGCCGCGCCACCCGCTTGAAACTCAGCAGGGTGGAAGAAAGGGAGATTGTCGAGCACATCATCAAAGGCTTCCTCGCGAGCGGAAAGGTCATCGACCGGGACCTGATCAGCGGAGCGTGCCGTCTCTTTAAGTGTAATTTGTTTTACATCAATCATTTCACCTCCATCTGTGACTCTTTGTCTAAGGGCTACATAATGGAGCCGGTCCTGCTGGAGGCTTTGGCTACAGTCATCGCCATCAACCGTGGCCGCTTCATCTCGATGATGAACGACCTCACCACGTTCCAGGTCAGTCTGCTGAAGGCAATCATCGATGGCTACACCAAGTTCAGCACGGCGGAGGTTATCCGGAAATATTCCTTGAATTCGTCCGCCAATGTGCGCCGTCTCAAGGATGCGCTGATGAAGAAGGAAATCCTGACCTTCGTCGGCGAGGACGCTAAGCCGGTGATCCTCGACCCTCTGTTCGAGTACTGGCTCAGAAACTACTATTTTAAAAAGAATCAATAATTTACGAATGTCTTACCTCGTCGCGGCTTTTGAAGACTGCCGGCAAGATAAAATGGAGGAATGAATATATGAACTCAGCGAAAAAGAAGATAGCTGTTCTGACGGGCGCCGGAGTGAGCGCCGAGAGCGGACTCAGCACGTTTCGTGGCAACAACGGTCTTTGGGGTGAATATGATCCTGAAGAGGTAGCGTCGATTCAGGGTTGGTACCGCAACAGGGCGCTGGTCTTGGATTTCTACAACGGTCTGCGCAAAAGGCTCAGCGAGGTGAAGCCGAACGCCGCCCACTACGCCATCGCCGACCTTGAGAAGGAATATTCAGTGACGGTCATCACCCAGAACGTTGACAATCTGCACGAAAGGGCCGGAAGCACAAGGGTTCTGCACCTCCATGGCGAGGCGACAAAGGTCCGTCCCGAGGACGGTGAATATGACCGGACATATTCAGAGAAAGAGGTCATCGACATAGGCTACGGCGAGGTTCATCTTGGGGACAAGGCTCCGAACAGCAGCCAGTTGCGTCCGCACATCGTCTTCTTCGGCGAGGCTGTCCCGAACATCGAGAAGGCCATCGACATCGTCTCCGCCGCAGACATCATGCTGATCGTCGGCACGTCCCTGAACGTCTATCCCGCCGCCGGCCTATACCGTTATGCTCCGAACGGCGCTCCGATCTACCTCATTGACCCCGAGGATGTCGCTGTCCACGATCCCCGCATAACCCACATCCGCGAGATCGCCTCGAAAGGCATGGAAACCTTCCGCAAGCTGCTGGAACGGTAACCGTTTCGCTGCCGACCCTGCCTCCCGCTTCTGTGTCCCATCCCGTGCGCGGCTCAGTTCATCCTGCGCACTTGCGAGAGAGTATGGCTCGTTGGAGATGATAGATGATAATTATCCAAAGTACATCGTGACACTAGACCAACAAAAACTTCCGAATAAGGATGGAATCAAACATATTCAAGCCTGGAATTTTGAAAATGAACTTTCTAAGTTGTAAACGAGTGGGCATTTAAATGGTCTCCTTTTTATTGAATAATGCCTAAAGAAGACCTTATGTGAATATGGTGGCAATCCTCTCCCTGACAGAGGCCCTTGTAAGCCTTGTGATATGCCGCTTATACTTCCCGAAGCCATAGGCGGCATCCTATCATATCTTGCGCGTGCATAAATACGTGATAGTGTGCCGCCGTTTTACAATATGGCGACTCGGAAAGCAATAGAGGTAATATCTGGCTGTATCGCTAATCAGAATTATTCTATCTTTTAATATCGTTTTACGAATTTAATCGCTATATTTGTAGCGTCATAGCCAACACGTTTGGCGTGACGTACATATCAGCGAAAGTGTTTTCGTGTCCTTTGTGGAAAATTTGCAGATTTTTATGAAAGAAGGATTACGGATATTCTTTCAGCTCGTGCATTGATTATGCTGTATGCCCCTTTCTGGGGGGCGGATACTCCATATCAATCCGAGTGTGGAGTATTCAGTAGTTTATTTCTTTCAAGGTTCTGCAAAACCTTCCACAAGATAGGCGAAGGTTAGCTCCACACTTTCTTTGTTTTTTAACAAATCTCTCTTTGGAGTTAGGAGAAGCAAGATAACTTTTTACTTATGAAAGGGAACATATTCAGTTCTCCAAAAACGCTTGAAGCGTTTGAGAAATGGGTGGGTGGACCATTAGAACCAAATTATCATCCGTGTGATGATGAACGGTTTTATTCGTTTGTCAACACTTACTTTAAGGAAAATGATCACGTTGAAAAGGATGCCTTTGTGAAGGCGGCTAAAAAGCATCATCCAACAAGTCGTGAGCATAAACGGGGAATGTATCAAGATTATTATAACAGGCTTCAAATAATCACGGCCTTCCTTAAAAGCCAAAATGGTGTTGATGCTATCTAAAATGATTCACTTTATGAGACATCCTATTCTATTTCCAATTCTCCTTGCGATATGTTTGTGTGGAGTCGGTTGCGGCAAGACTGAGACCACGGCGACAGAGTGCGAGGAAATGACGGTCTCCTTGAAACTTGATGGAGACTTTGATGCCTTTGTTGATCAGGAACCGATGACGAAGGCAGGATCATCTAATGATGCCTATGGTATCAATGTTTATTATGACAAGGAAGGCGATGGGGTTACAAACGATCTCTATGCCTATGGTCTTTTCGACAATGTGGCGGATATGACTATCACTCTCTTGACGAAACATAAGTACAAGGTTCAGTGCACACTTGTCAAGAACGCGCGGAGTACTCTGTATTATGGTCAGGCCTTTAACAACGCCTACTCTGGATATGCCTATCCTTTTCAGACAAATTCATCTAATTCAACTCAGGTCACCAATAAGTTTGTCATTGGCACATCTACCTATTTTTCGGGTTTCGGTAGCGGTGACGCACACGTGGCGTCAACAACGTCTCCTTCCACAAGCAATTCGACAAAATGTGCGAGTGCTAATCGATTTTATGGAGAGACTGATCAGTATGAGCCTGTTGCCGGAGGGAAAATTGATGTGTACCTGAAGCGAGTGATATTTGGAGCTAAGTTCGTGGTTACGGGATTAAAGGAAGGAACTCTCGATGTGAAATGCGGTGATTTCTTCTCGAAGACGTATAGCACTGATGATGTGGGTGTTGAAAAGATCTATACATTCCCGGATGTGTACAATGTATGGAAAAATGATACTCCTCTGGTTGAAAATGTTACCATATCCTACACGAGTGCTCGCGGCAAATTGTGGAATATCAGTCAGGAACAAAAAGTGCAGTTCAAGAGAAATGTGATGACGACTGTGAATATTCAGGTAAACCCTGATTTGTCAGGAGCGAACTTTAACGTCACGGAGGAAGAGTTGGAGGAGGACAATGTCATTGATATGGGCATCAACACGGATGGTTTGATTGATATTATCGTTAATCCTGAAGATTAATTTGCTATGAAACATCCATGACATTTAC
>DCCQ01000001.1 GCA_002314195.1 Bacteroidales bacterium UBA1077
ATTTTATCGCATCAGTAGTAATTCTGAATAATCAAAAACAATTTCTAAATAATGCCTAAATAATGCCTATTTTCTAAATAATGCCTATTCTTTTATTTCTGAATCACGAAGATGGTCTCCCGTAGAAGGTCTCTCTGCCAATGTGTTTTTTTATTGAATATTTAGTCGTAACTTAGCAGACTGCTTGACAGGCAAAGATTTTGCGGGGAGAAAGCCCGGTCACTGAGATTGTCGAAGTGACGGAGCTTGTCGAAGTGGCCGTGCCTGTCGTAATGACCGGCTGAATGCCTTCAGGCGAGGATTTGTTTTGTGGAACTGTTTTAAACACAATTGATATGAAAGCAAATAGATTTTTGAGTTTTATCGCGTCCGTCGCGGCGCTCTCGTTCGCCACGACCGCATGCGATGATGACAAGAAAGAGGATCTTGGGGCACCTCAGATCACACTGAATCCGTCCGAGATTACAGTTGAGAAGGCTGGGGCAACAACCACCATCGAGCTGACCGCCACAAGAGACTGGACAACCAACATCTCCGACGATGACGCGAAGTGGATTTCCGTACTCCCTACAAGCGGAAGTGCATCTGCCGACCCTGTGAAGGTTGAGGTCAAAGTTCTGGAAAACTCTGGATTTGACCGTACTGGTTCGGTTTCGTTCAGCATTGGATTCGATTCCAAAACATTGACTGTCAACCAGGCAGGGACAGGTAAGATTGAAGGCGTGATCGGAGAGATCGTCGCCGGTGAAGAGAACAAGACTGTTGAGGTCAAGGATGTGCTTGTGACTGGTGTCACCACGAAGAGCATCGTCATCACCGACCCGACCGGAAGCATTCTCGTGTTTGCCAATGCTAATCCAGGTGCGAAAGTAGGCGACAAGGTCAATGTCACCGGTACAACCGGCAAGCACAACGGCTTTATGCAGATTGCCTCACCGACAATTACTGTAGTTTCTTCAGGCAACGTCGTTACCTATCCTGATCCAACCACGATTGACATCAACAACATCTCATCTTTCTCCAGCAGTGTTGTCTCTTTTGTGACATTCAGGGGTGTACCTAAGAAGACTACAAACAATAATAAGGAATATGTTAACATATATGTTGGCGATTATAAAGATAAAGATCTTTCCCTTTCTTACTATCCAGGCGACCTTGAGTCATTGTTGGACAAAGAGATAGATGTCAAAGGCTGGTATGTCGGTGGTAAAGACCACTATCAGGTCGTGGCCACCAATGTCAACGGCAAGGACATCACAAGTGTTGACGGTGGCAGCGACACCCCGGACGTTCCGGGAACCAAGATGACTCTCGCACAGATGCTCACCGCTGACAGGACGGCAGGAACGGTTGTCGAGTCCGAAGAGGTCCTTGTCGGAGCATTGACAACTAGGGGCTATGTGGCCACTGATGGTACATCAAGCATTTATGTTTTTCATGATTCAACTCCAACCGTAAAGATTGGGGACAAAGTTACCTTTAAAGGTACTTTGATAGATTACTACGGCCTGCCAGAGATAACCTCTCCTAAGACCACGACTGTGTCTTCTGATAACAAGGTGACCTATCCGACAGCGAAGGACATTACTGCCACATTTGACTCCTACACCGCAAGTGTGGCTGAATATGTCACATACACGGCAAAAGTCGTAAAAGATGGCAACTATACAAACTTTGTGGTTGAAGGAGCGACAAAGTTTAAGGGCTCCTTGTCTGGTGCTCCGTCTTCATTATACTCGACTTTCGCGGAGGGTGACAAGGTTCAGGTGACAGGTTACTTCAACACACTCAACACTAAGAATAACCTTCTACAAGTAATCGCCACTGAGATCAAGGTCCTAGAGAAAGGCGAAGGCGGTGGTGAAAACATTAAGTGGTCCGGACTTTCCGATTGGGCCGTGTCTCAGGATAAGAACACGATATCGTTCACATCTGGAAAATACACAATCACTGCGGTCAAGAATTCTGGCTCTAACGCTCCGACCATCAACCCCAAATATAATGATTGTCGTGTTTATGCGAAAGGAACTGTAACAATCACAACAACTGGTGAGGCCATGACGCAGATAGTATTCAATCTGTCTTCGCAAGGGTTGAAACGTCTTGCCCCGATAGCGGCTGACGCTGGTAATGTTGCGACTCAGCAGTCTGGCGACAAGACAGTGACTTGGACAGGATCCTCAAAGTCTGTTACTTTTACTGTCGGTAATCAGGCGGATTTCGGTTCTGACGGCAGCGAAAAGGCTGGCCAGCTGGACTTCTCCAGCATAACCATTAAATAACGGTTTGTCAGTGATTATAGCAAAGGGATGCCCGCAAGCACGGGCAGCCCTTTGCTCTCTAAAATAACAAAAGAAGTGCGCATGAGAATTGCGTTGAAAGATATTCATACGATTTTTGGGCTATGCATTGCCTCTCTTATGGCCGTGGTGTCGTGCGAACCTGCGAGTGAGGTAAAGCCACTGCCACCGAATGTCGAGCTTGGAAGCGCCCTCGTTGAAGCGACCGGCGGCCCTCAATTCGTCCACGTGAAATCCTCTGTCTCATGGGAACTTTCCATAGTCTCCGAATATGATGGAACTGTGGATTGGATTACCGTGGACCAGACATCAGGGGATAAGGACTGCGATGTCGAGATGAAGGTGGCTGCAAACGACACTGAAGATGAACGTTCGGCCACGATCACTGTTGTGTCCAAGGCAGGTGAAGCTTCAGCCAAGCTGACCCAGAAAGGGAAGGAAAGCGTGAAGCCAGATCCGGGCCCTAAGCCGGATCCGGAGCCTAAACCAAGTGTGACAGGTTGGCTGGAGCTCCCTGCGGTGCCAGACGGGACAGCCTTCTTCACCCACCCAATGACTGTCGGCTCGACCAAGACACGCAACTATTCCTTCATTTGGGACTACAATAATCTTGTCGCGCCTTGGGTGGCTTATCCGCTTTGCAAATGGAATATTGGCAACAATATCAAGAGAACCAATGCTTGGGGGCTGGATCCGCTGCTGCCGGAGGGCAAACAGCCAGTGCTGTTCAAAGGCTTCAGTGAGGGCAACAACGGATGGTATGCAAGAGGACATCAGATCCCTTCCGCGGACAGATTGACCTCATATAATTCGAATGCAATGACTTTCTATGGCACGAATATGACCCCGCAGATTCAGGAAGGTTTCAACGGGGACATATGGGCCACTCTCGAAGTCAAAGTGCGTTCCTGGGCCAACAGTTCCGACACTCTCTACGTCGTGACCGGTTGCGTGATCGACTACCCTGAAGGCCAGACCGTAAAGTACGCCCTTGACAATTACGGCAAAAAAGTCACTGTTCCGACCGCCTACTACAAGGTGGTTCTCCGTTATCTGAAAAACTCCACGATAGGCTATTCCGGCTATGCGGCATGCGCCGTCTGGCTGGATCACAAAGTCTACAGCAGCAGTTCCATTAATTCTTCATATTCAATGTCCGTGGATGACCTTGAGAAGAAGACAGGGATTGACTTCTTCGTGAACCTCCCGGCGAAGGTCGGGGAGGAGACTGCGGCCAAGATCGAGGCTGAGGATCCTGCCAAGGTTTCATGGTGGTGGTAAACTCCAGAGAATATAATACAAAACTAATATGCGTTTAAGAAAATTACTTTACTCCGCACTCCTGCTCCTTGTCGTCACGGCCACGGCGTGTGCCAAAGGTGGCAAGGGCGCAAGGGGCTATGTCATCGGCTTCTACAATGTCGAGAATCTCTTCGACACCTACCACGACGAGGGCAAGAATGACTACGAATATCTCCCCGACGGGGCCAACCGCTGGACTGACGCGCGTTACAACCGCAAACTCCACAACATCGCGACCGTCATCAAGGCCATGGCGGATGAGAACAAGGCTTACCACACAATCCTCGGCCTCAGCGAGATAGAGAACCGCCACGTGCTTGAGGACCTTGTCAGCCAGAAGGAGATTGCCGACGCCAACTATCAGATTGTGCACTATGACGGCCCGGACAGACGAGGTGTGGATGTGGCCCTGCTTTACAGGCCTGATCACTTCAAGGTGCTTGAGAGCAAGTCCATTCCGTACGATTTCAACAGCAAGGACATCAAGTTCGACATGGACAAGGAGTCGCAAAAGAATTTCCGCACCCGTGACATCCTGATGGTCAGAGGCGAAATCAAGGGCGAGATGTTCGCGTTCTTCGTGGCGCACCTTCCTTCCAGAATCGGAGGCAAAGGCAGCGACCTGAGAAGCCGTGGAGCGGAGATCATCTACGAGAACTCCGTCAAGTTGATGAATGAATATCCAGGGATCAAGATCGTGGCGATGGGTGACATGAACGACAACCCGACGGACGAGAGCATGACGGTTTATCTGCACGGCAAGGAGAACGTCTCCGAGGTTGGTAAGATGGACTTCTTCTCTCCGTTCACATCGATGCTTAAGGCCGGCTACGGGTCATTGGCCTATCGTGGGGACTGGAACATCTACGACATCATCATGACGAACGAGGCGCTGGTGAACGCTCCTAAGGGATCGCTCCGCGTCGTTCCGATCGTGAAGGGGAAATATTACGGACGTGTCTTCAGTCAGCCGTTCATGGTTCAGCAGACCGGCCAGTACAAGGGGACTCCGTTCCGGACATATTCCTCGGGCTCTTATGCCGGTGGCTTCAGCGACCATTATCCGACTTATATTGTTGTCAGTAACAAGTAGCACATTCAGTCGCCTCGACAGTGATGAAAGTAATTAATATTCAATATTTATGAACAAAAAAATATTCCTTGCCGCCTCGGCTCTGTTTCTGGCTATGACCATCTCAGCCCAGAACTACACCGGTGGCGTGAAGGGTACGGTCGTCAGCCGATTGAGCAAGGCGACCATTGACGGAGCGGACCTGATCCTATATTCAGAAGGAAAGGAAGTCGCCCGTGTGAAAGCCGGCCAGGACGGTACATTCCAGATCGGCAACCTGAAAGACGGAATGTACGACCTTGTCATCGAAAGTCCGGACTACCTCCAGTCCAGAGTCAATGTGACCGTCAATGACGGTTATGTCAAGAATATGTTCACGCTGTCCCTCACCCCTGTGGCGAAGGTCGCCGAGGTGGATGACGCCAGCTTCTCCGAGTTCGACATGGATGACTCCGGCTATTCCGACAGCCCGACGATCCTTTTCGGCCAGAACGATGTGTTCAACAACATGGCCGGTTACAACTTCAGTTCCGTACGATTCCGTGTGCGTGGATATTCCAGTGAGTCCCAGGATGTTTACCTCGCCGGCGTGAGGATGAACGACGCCATCACGGGCTACACTCCGTACTCCCTGTGGAGCGGTCTTAACGAGGCCACCAGAAGCAAAGAGTCCGTGAACGGTGCCGAGATCTCCGACTTTGGATTCGGCGGTTACAACGGCCTCACGAACATCATGCCGATGGCTTCTTCAATCCGCACCGGCTGGAGGGGAAGCGTGCTGACAAACAGTGCCTTGTACAGACTCCGCCTGATGCTCACCTACGCTTCCGGGCAGCTTGACAACGGCTGGTCCTACGCCTTCAGCGCCTCCGCGAGACTTGGCGGAAACGACTGGATCAAAGGCGTTTTCTACCGTTCGTTCGGCTACTACGGAGCAGTCGAGAAGAAGTTCAATGAGGAGCACAAACTTGGCTTCACGTTCATGGCCGCTCCTGGCGAGCGCGGAGCCCAGAACGGTTCCACCCAGGAGGTCTATGACCTGACAGGCGACAACATGTACAACTCCAACTGGGGCTACTACAATGGCAAGGTGCGCAACGCCCGTGTCCGCAAGACACACGAGCCGATCGCCATTCTCAAGTACGACTTCACTCCGGAGTCTCAGAAGTTCGCAGCCTCGGCCACAGTGCTTTACAGATTCGGAAAGAACGGCTACACGGCTCTTGACTGGTACGACGCTCCGGATCCACGCCCTGACTACTACAGGAATCTTCCGAGCTATTTCTATATGGAGAACACTGACTACAACCGTCAGAACTTCGCGAAATATGCATGGGCCAAAGAGGCATGGGAGTCGGACATCGCATCGACCACCCATCTCAACTGGGACCGTCTCTATGCCGTAAACTCCCTTAACGCCACGGATGCGGGCAACCGCTCCAAGTACGTGATCGAGGAGAGGCGTGTGGATCAGAATGACCTCAACTTCGCCCTCAATGGCAAGTGGAATCCGGTCAAGTTCCTGACAATCAACGGCGGACTCTCTTACAAGTGGAACCGCACGGAGTACTACAAGATTCTTGACGACCTCCTCGGTGGAGACTACTACGTCAACATCGACCAGTTCGCCGAGAGGGATTTTGCCGCCTATCCTACGATGATTCAGAACGACTTGGATTACTTCTTGAAGAACGGCACCGCCCAGACCCTCAAGGAAGGTGACAAGTACGGCTACGACTACTATGCCCATGTCCGCCGCGCCGAAGCCTGGGCCTCAGGACGTTTCACGTTCGGTGGCCTGGAAGCCACGGTGGCCGGCAGGTTGGGATATTCAAAATTCTGGAGGGAAGGTCTTTTGAGAAAGGGCCTTTTCCCCGGGCTTGACGACAACGGTGACCCGTACACCTACAACGGGAATGTCATCACGAAGTACGACCAGATTGACGGCAAGCCGATCACCTCGAAGGGCGAGTCCGACAAGAAGGACTTCCTCACAGGTTCCGGCAAGATCAACCTCAGCTACTTCATACGCGGAGGCCATAGAATCTACGCTGACGCCGCCTACATCACCGAGGCTCCGACCTTCAATCAGGCGTTCATCTCTCCGAGGACGAGGAACACCATTATGCCTGACCTCAAGACAATCAAGACCTTGACGGCGGACATCAACTACGCCTACCGCAACTCCGGCTACGATTTCCGCGTCACCGGATTCTACACTTCCATCAAGGACCAGACCGACGTGATGAGCTTCTACGATGACTCGCAGAACTCGTTCACCAACTTCGCGATGTCCGGAATAGACGAGCGTCACATCGGAGTCGAGCTCGGCTTCAAGGTGCCGACTCCTGTCCCGAACCTTTCCGTTCAGGGAGTCCTCTCCTATGGCCAGTACATCTACACCTCCAACCCGACGATGTACCAGACCTACGACAACAGCGCTGAATATGTCGCCGGAACCTACGGTGTGATAATCCCTTACTGGAAGAGCCACCCGGTTCACAAGAAGAATGATGATGGCTCTTATATGTTAGATGCTGACGGCAACACCATCGTAGATCATTTTCAAGACCACTATGTTCCTAGCACTCCTCAGTTCGCTGCCAGCCTCGGCCTCGCGTGGAACAAGAACTACTGGTTCATCGACGCTGACGTGGACTTCTTCGGGAACTCCTACCTGGACATGAATCCACTCTACAGGACTGACATGGCCACCGCCGGACCGGACAATACTGTCACCGCTCAGGAGATTGAATATATGGCCGCGCAGGAGAAGTTCAAGAACTTCATGCTTGTCAACGCCAGCGTCGGCAAGTCCTGGTATATTCAGAGAAAGTACCAGCTCGGATTCTCGCTTCAGGTCAAGAACCTCCTGAACAACAGGGACGTGCGCACCGGCGGCTACGAGCAGACCCGTCTTGTGGACAACACCGTCAGCAAGGAGAGATTCTACAGGTTTGATTCCAAGTACTTCTACATGAGCGGAATCAACTACATGTTGAACATTTATTTCAGATTCTAAGGTATGAAAAGAATATATTTCGCGCTGATCGCCGCCATATTCGCCCTCACTTCCTGCGAGGAGTGGGATCAGGTCTTCACCACGGACTACGGCAGGGCTGATGTCTATGAGCCGGTGACGATGACTCCGAACACGACCATCGCCCAGCTCAAGGCTTTGTACAAGAAGGTCCCAGTCAAAATCGAAAAAGACATCCTTATCTGTGGGCAGGTCGTTTCCGAGGACAAGAGCGGCAACATCTACAAGAGCCTTTACATCCAGGACGCCACAGGCGGAATCGAGGTGAAGATCGGCAAGAACGCCCTCTACAATGACTACAAGCTCGGCCAGTGGGTCTATGTCAAGTGCAGCGGCCTCACGCTCGGCGCCTACAACGGAATGATCCAATTGGGCTTTGAGGACAGGACCGGTGAATATGAGACCTCCTACATCGAGGTTCAGTACCTGATTGACACTCACATATTCAGAGGTAAGATTGACACTCCGCTTCAGCCGAAGAAAGTCGCCGCGGCTGATCTTCAGAAGGAGGAAAACCTTGGCTGCTATGTCGAGCTTGACGGCCTGACCTACGGCAACGAGATCTTCTGCCTTGTCTATGTGGATCAGTACAAGAACAAGAAGGACAACGACAACAGGATTTTCTTCTCTGACAAGTCGTGGGGCGTCACAACCTGGGCCATGTCCAAAGAGGGCTTCAAGAATTACCTGAATTCCGGTGTGTTCGATTCCGGCGCAACGAACACCGGCAGGAAGGTGCCTGATCTCAAGCAGACATTGCTGAACAATGCGACCGCATATTCAGTGAGCCAGTATTTCAAGATGGACGGCAAGGATGTCCAGATCCGCACCAGCGGTTATTCCCGCTTCGCCGACACCCAGATCGATCCGGCCATCCTCGCCGGTACACCAATCAATGTCAAAGGCATCCTCACCATCTATAATGGTGCAGCCCAGTTCACCCTCATCGACCTTGACGGGGTAGAAAAGGTGCAGTAATATTGTTCCGGTCATAAATAACCTCCGTGCGGGAAAAAGACTGCGCGGAGGTATTTTTTATAATGGAGTATGAATGTAAGCATCCGAAGAAGTGCGTATTGACAAAGATGTAATGCAACTGGCACGAGTGGGATGTCAGTCGCATTCTTCTGGTGTTGGGTT
>DCCQ01000087.1 GCA_002314195.1 Bacteroidales bacterium UBA1077
CAAATCAAAACAGCTTCTTAGAGATTGATTATGGCAGATACGGAAAGAATAGACAAGGTCCTTTGGGCAATCCGGGTGTTCAAAACCCGCACCGACGCCACGGATGCCTGCAAGGGCGGCAAGGTCAAGATCGGAGGAGTCAACGCCAAGCCCTCCAGAATGTTGAAAGTCGGCGAGGTTGTGGAAATCCGCAAGGGAGCGGTGCAGTATTCGTACAGGATCAAACGGTTGACTGACCACCGTCTCGGCGCGAAACTGGTTCCCGACTATGCCGAGAACCTCACCCCACAATCCGAGATTGACAAGCTGAAAGCTCCCGTTGAGACCTTCTTTCTCCGTAGGGACCCAGGTGCCGGCCGCCCGACCAAGAAAGACCGCCGAGCCATGGAGGAAGCCTGGGACGAGATTGACTACACCAACGACCTCGGTGACATCCCCGACGACATCGCCGAGCGTTTCGGACTCAGCGATGAGGATTTATAGCCCTTGCAGTAGAAAATCTGCATCAATTTCGTATATTTGGAGAGTCGTGCCGTGTAATTTGCTGGCTGATATTGTGATAAAGAATTGCCTTTAGTCGAAATCAACTAAAGGCAATTTTTTATTGCGTTTATCGCCAGCGGATTATCCTCCACCGTTACTTGTTGAAGTAGCGAGTAAGGAGGCCGTAGAATCCGGCTCCGTGACGGGCCTCGTCCTTAGCCATCTCGTGGACGGTGTCGTGGATGGCGTCGTAGCCGAGCTGCTTGGCTCTGGTGGCGATGGCGAGCTTGCCCTCGCAGGCTCCTGCCTCTGCCTGGTAACGTTTCTCAAGGTTGGTCTTTGTGTCCCAGACAACATCTCCTAGAAGCTCGGCGAACTTGGCCGCGTGCTCAGCCTCCTCGAAAGCGTACCTCTTGAACGCCTCTGCAATCTCAGGATAGCCCTCACGTTCGGCCTGACGGCTCATGGCGAGGTACATTCCTACTTCTGAGCACTCTCCGTTGAAATGATCCCTCAAGCCCTGAAGCACTTCCTTGTCCTCTACCTGTCCGTCACCGATGTGGTGCTCGCAGGCCCACTGTGGCTTGCCACCGTCATCCTTGATCTCAACGAACTTGCTCGCAGGGGCGTGGCACTGAGGGCACTCTGCAGGAGGGTTCTCACCTTCGTAAACATAACCGCAAACCAGACATCTGAATTTCTTTTTCATAACAAAATCTTTTTAAGTCAAACAAAATAAAACGATAAAGCATCATTTGATGTCGCAAAGTTAATGCCAATATTTGAATTTACAAAATAGAATTATTAAAAATTAGAAATATTCTCAAAATAATTGTGAAAATTCTTCTTTGTGCCGAGTTTTGGCACAAACACAGGCTATCTTTGCCACAAGAAATATATTTGCTATATTCGTTAGAAAGAATCTTACGTCTGGCAGCAAGGGGGCAGAAAAGATCTGCAAAGGTATGATGTCTCATTTATTAGGTCTGGACAAAGTATTGTTTGAAAACTATGTATGAATATAAACTATAACCGACATGACACCATTCCTAAAACAAGTGGCGGATCATTATATGGCGCGGGGCGGGATTTCCGACCTGTGCTTCATATTCCCTAACAGGCGAAGCCAGGCCTTCTTCACGAGGTATCTTGGTGAGGCGGTGAAAGAGGGCGGAACTCCGATTGTGGCTCCGAAAATGCTGACAATCAACGATTTCTTTTTCAGAATTTCGGGTGACAAGCCGGCGGACAGGGTGAACCTGCTGCTGGATCTGTACGAGTGCTACAAGGAACTTAACCCTAAACACGAGACTCTGGACGAGTTCATCTTCTGGGGGGACGTGATTCTGGGGGACTTTGATGATGTGGACAAGTACCTTGTCGATCCTGTGAGGCTGTTTGCCAATGTGTCTGAGTTCAAGGAGATTCAGGATTCATATTCATACCTGACTGAGAATCAGAGAAAGGCGATCGAGAGCTTCATCAGCCATTTCAGCAGCGAGGGGAGGCTGACGGTGAACCTGAACTCGGACAATCCGGATGTGAAGGAGCGCTTCCTGCAGATCTGGAATATTCTTCTGCCGCTGTACAATAACTTCCGGGAAAGGCTTTCCGGCAAGGGACAGGCCTACGAGGGAATGGTTTACCGCGGTCTTGCGGCGCGTCTTGACTCGGAATCGGCGGTGGATGTGCTGAATGCAGCGTTCGGAGGGGTGAATGAATATGTCTTCGTCGGCCTCAACGCTCTGAACGAGTGTGAGAAAAAGGTCATGAGGCGGATGCGTGACGCCGGGATAGCGGAGTTCTGCTGGGACTATTCAAGTGAGATGGTCAGAAATCCTCTTAATAAGTCTTCATTCTTTATGTCGCGCAACGTAAAGGATTTCCCTCAGGCCTTCGAGATGGATTTGGAGGGACTGAAAACTCCTGAGATCGAGGTGATAAGCGTTCCATCGTCGGTAGGGCAGACAAAATTGATTCCGTCCGTGGTCAAGGACGAAAGGTGTGCGGTGGTGCTTCCTGACGAGTCCTTGCTGATCCCTGTGCTGAACTCCATTCCGGAGGAAATCAAGGACATCAATGTCACTATGGGCTATCCAATGAAGAACAGTGCGTTCTTCGACTTCATGACTTTGGTTTCAGCCATGCAGATGCACCTGAGGCCGAAGGACGGGAAATGGTACTTCTATCACAATCAGGTCTGGTCGTTGTTCTCCTCAAGCATATTCAGAAAATTGACTCAGGGTGATGATGCGGTGAGAGCCAGGATCAAGGAGATCAAGGACGGTATGAAGTACTACATTCCGCAGGAGGATCTCTCCGGCATCCCGGTCTTTGACCTTCTGTTCAGACCAGCGGTGACGGATCCGAAGGCGGCGTCCAAGGAACAGATCTCGGCGTTTGCCGACTACCAGAAGGCCTTGATCAAAGGACTTGCCCCGAAATTGGCGTCCGACTCTTCCATGGCGATCGAATTGGAGTTCGCCAAGGCCGCTTACAACGCCGTCAGCCAATTGCAGACAGCCGGACTCGAAGTCCTCCCGATGACTTATGTGAGGCTTCTCGACCAGCTTCTCGGTCCTGTGTCGATTCCGTTCAACGGAGAGCCCCTGAAAGGTCTCCAGATCATGGGGCCGTTGGAGACCAGAGCCTTGGATTTCAAACAGATTATGATTCTGTCGTGCAACGAAGGGATGTTCCCGAGGCGGAGCGTCAGCTCGTCGTTCATTCCTCCGGAACTGCGCAAAGGATTCGGGCTGCCTACATACGAGTTCCAGGACGCGGTCTGGGCGTACTATTTCTATCGTCTGATCCAGAGGGCTGAGAAAGTGACGCTGGTCTATGATTCCAGAACAGAGGGAATGAAGAACGGCGAGGAGAGCCGCTACATCAAACAACTTGAATATCATTTCAATGCACCGATCAAACGGAGTTTTGTCAAGGCGAACGCGTCCGGAGATTTCTCTCCAAAAGAGATAACCAAGACGGAGAAGGATGTCGAAACCATAAGACAGGCCAGGCTCTCTGCATCGGCCCTGAAAAATTACCTCGACTGCCCTGCCAAGTTCTATTATGCCACGGTCAAGAAACTCCGCAGACAGAACGAGATCTCCGAGGATCTGGACGCCGGAATGCTGGGGGATGTCTATCACGGGACGATGCAGAGACTCTACTCACCGGAAATGGCTGGAGGAAAAAAGGTGACTGGGGAATATCTCACAGGACTCCTGCGCAAACGCTCCGCGATAAAGGTGATTGTGCGGGGACTGATTCTTGAACAACTTCATTCTCTTGAGGTTACAGGGCGTGATCTGGTTGTGGAGGATGTGATTGTGGAATATGTCATCAAGACTCTGAAAAGGGATCAGGAACTTTTGAAATCGTCAGGCTATGACGGATTTGAGATTCTGGGGCTTGAGAAGAAATATCTCCACGACATCGATGGATTCCATTTTATCGGTTATGTGGACAGGTTGGACAGTCTGCGGCCCGGGGAAATAAGGATTGTGGACTACAAGACTGGAAAAGTGGAGGACAAGGATGTCAACATCAACGACGAGAATGCCGAGGGGATAGTCGAGGCTCTGTTCGGGCCAAGCAATGAGGGGCGTCCGAAGATTGCCTTCCAGCTTTACCTCTACGATGTGTTCTGCCGGGAGTCGGCGGAATATAAGGGGCAAAGGATGGTTAATGTGATCTATCCACCGGCTAACCTGTTCACGGAGCCGGTCAAGGAAGTCCCTGTCAGTGAGGAGTTCATGAGGCTCACAGAGGAAAAGCTCCACGGCCTCCTCTCGGAGATCGCCTCCGTAGATGTGCCGTTCAGGCGTACCGCCGAGGAGAAAACCTGTTCGATTTGTGATTTCAGAATGATTTGCGGAATATAAAGAGTTCTTCACCGCTTGCGGTGAAAGTAAGTCCCTCCCCCGAGGGGAGGGATTTAGGGAGAGGGTAACGTGAATTGATGATGGTGTGCGATCACCTTCGATCGTGTGATAATGTATTTTACAGCGGGTAATTGCCTGCTTGCGAGAGATGAAATGATCAGGATAATGAAAGCGTCGGCCGGATCAGGTAAGACCTTTAATCTGGCCAAAACATACATAAGACTACTGCTGACGGATGAGGAGAGGTATTCGTACAGGCATATTCTTGCGGTGACATTCACCAACAAGGCAACGGACGAGATGAAAAGCAGGATTCTGAAGGAACTGCACCTGCTTGCGACCTCGCCGAAAGGTTCTCCTTATTATGAGGATCTTCTTCCGGTGTTTGACTCAGAGGACGGACTTCGCCGGCGTGCGGAGACCGTGCTGTGCGACATCCTGCACGACTACGGCGCGTTTGCCGTCAGCACGATAGACCGTTTTTTCCAGCAGACACTCAAAGCCTTCTCTCGTGAGATCGGGCAGTTTGCGACCTATCAGGTGGAACTGGATCGTGAGTCTCTTGTCTCAGAGAGCGTTGACAGGGTGCTTGACTCTCTTTCGGATGACAACAAGGATCTTCTTCAATGGCTGACACAGAGCGTGATGGACGATTTGGAGAAAGGAAAGCGCTACAATCTGGAGAATAATCTGAAGACGGTCGCGATGACCCTGAAATCGGACGAGCACAGGGCCGCTGTCGAGGAATATGGCATTGATGAGGAGAAGGAATATTCAAAAGAGAATCTGGCGAGGATGAAGAAAGCGCTCTCCGGGGTGATGACTTCGTTCGTGAAGGAGGTGCGGGAGACCGCCAAGGCGTTTGTCAGCGCCGCCGGAGAGGAAGGCCTGTCAAACGAGGATTTCTCACGGAAGTGCTTCAATTCGATCTATGTCTGCGCCGCCTCGGATTCCAAGGATGAGCCGGCATACCCGTCCGCAACCATATTCAAGAACTGCGAGGATTTCAGCAAATGGTTCAGAAAGGCTGATTTGAACAGGTTCGCGCCGGTGGAGGGGAGGTTGATGCCGCTGCTTCAACGGTACTGCGGGATATTCACGGAAAAGTATAAGGTCTACACCACGGCTTCTAAAATCTCGCTGATCCTGAATGAATTGGGAATCGCCGGAGACCTGAACCGAGAGTTCCGGGCGCTGATGAAGGAGAAGAATGTGCTGAGTCTGGACGACTCCAACGTGATTTTGAGGAACATCATTGACGGCACGGACGCTCCGTTCATCTACGAGAAGTTGGGTGTGCGCTTCGAGCATTTTCTTCTGGATGAGTTTCAGGACACCTCCCGGATCCAGTGGGACAATTTCCGTCCGCTGATTGAGAACAGCGTGGCGCAGGGGAAGGAGAACCTTCTTGTCGGAGACGTGAAGCAGAGCATCTACCGCTGGCGAGGTTCCGACTGGCGGATGATGGCGCGCGAGGTGCAGGGCGAATTTTCCCAGTGCGAAGTGGAGACCTTGGACAGCAACTACCGAAGCCTCAGGAATATAGTCGAGTTCAACAACGGTTTCTTTGAATATGCTTCCTCGGTTCTCGATGCGATGTCCGGGAATGAATCGGACTTCAAGGTTCATGACATATATTCGGATGCCGGCCAGTTAGTGAAGTCCAAGAGCGCGTCCGATGGAAGTGTCGATGTCGTCTTCTGCGACAAGGAGGACGAGATGCAGGAGATTTTGGATGCGGTGAACAAGGTTCATGAGGCCGGGGCGAGGTACGGTGAGATCACTGTGCTGGTCAGAAGCAACAGGCATGGCTCAGATGTGGCCATGTTCTTGATGGACAACGGAATCAGTGTGATTTCCGATGATTCGCTGCATTTGAAGTCCTCGGCTGTGGCCCGTCAGGTCGTGTCGCTTCTGTCCTCGGTCGGGAACGAGGACGACACCATAGGCTCCTTCCTTGCCGGGGAACTGGACATCAACGTCGCCGAGTTGTCCTGCCTGTCCCTGTCAGACCTCTGCGAGCAGCTTCTGCGCATCCTCAAGGACAGGGATCCGGAACTGTTTGAGTCAGAGACACAGTATGTCCAGGCGTTGATGGATTTCGTGCAGGACTATGTCGCTGTCAACGGGAACGCCATCGACGGGTTTCTGAAGGCCTGGCAGGAGGCGGATCCGAAGATCAGCTCGCCTTCAGATCCGGAGTCGGTCAGGGTCATGACGATCCATAAGTCGAAAGGACTTGAGTTTCAGCACGTGATCTTCCCGTTCGCCGAGGAGATCGGACTTTTCCGCAGCGAGAAACACTGGACACGTCCTACGGTGGATGGAACCGAGCTTGAGGGAATCGCCGACGGAGTCTATAACGTGTCTTTGAGGAAACCGGCCAATGAGGATTCCCTGTTCCGTGAGGGGAGTCAGAGAGAGATGCAGTTCCAGCTTGTGGACAACATCAACACGTTCTATGTTGCTTTGACAAGACCTGTCAAGGGGCTTACTGTCATCGCTTCCAATCCGCCGGAGAAGATCGCCGCCGCCATTGTGCCTGTCGCTTCGAAGGTCGCGGAGCCGATTCCCACGGCCGCTTCGACAGGCTCAGCGACCGAAAGAAAGAATTTGGCTCATCCGGTCGCTGAGCTTGTCGAAGCGCCGGCCCCTCCGTGCGACTTCACAGACTTCTCGCAGATCCTCTATGCGTATCTGTACGGCTACGGAGAGACTTTGGGATACGCCAAGGCCGAGACGGAGGATAAGATTGTGTTCTCCAAGGGTGATATATTCAACTACGGCTCTTTGGAACGGAAAGCCGACACCGTCTCGGAACTGATGCCAGGCTATCCTTCCTATCCGTTGAATCCGACAGCTGAAGATGAGGACTCTGATGTCCGGGAGCGAGGCCGCCTGAAGTTCAGCGCCGACTCCATAGACTTCTTCTGCGATGAAGCCAGGAACGATGCCAGGCTCAACGGCACTGTGCTTCACGGGATACTTTCCGAGGTGACAACCTTGTCTGATCTGCCCGGAGCTGTACATCGCGCCTTTGAGGCCGGAGATATTGACGCGGGGCAGGAGGAAGATTATCTGAACATCCTCACTCAAAAAACCGCCGCTCATCCTGAATGGTACCCCGAAGACGGTGCAGAAGTCATGAATGAGACCGGTCTGATTGACACCGACGGCGAGGTCTACCGTCCGGACAGGGTTTTGGTCAAGGATGGGAAAGTGACTGTCATAGACTACAAGTTCGGGGAGAAGAACCGTCGTTACCACCGTCAGGTCGCGCGTTACGCCGACATCTACCGCAGGATGGGATATTCAGAGATTACTCCTATAATCTGGTATGTACTTACCGATGAGGTGGAATAATTTTCGTATATTTGCCTTTTGACACAAAATGAAAATTATTATGGAAGCTAACGACAACTCTATAAAACTCTACTACAACACAGAGAGAGAAAAACTTCAGATGCCTGAATATGGCCGCATCGTCTTGAATATGGTCGAGCAGGTCAAGGCCATTCCCGACAGGGACAAAAGGAGCGAGCAGGCCAAAGCTGTTGTGCGCGTTATGGAACTGCTTAACCCACAGGTTCATACACAGGAGAACTACGAGCAGAAACTTTGGGATCATCTTTTCATGATCGCCGGCTACGATTTGGACATCGACTCCCCATATCCGGCTCCGCATCCGGATGCGATGGATGTGCCGCCGATGAATATTCCAATCAACAAGACACCGGTACGCGCCAGTCATTACGGCCGTAACATCGAGAGCATAATCGATCTCATCGCAGGTGAGCCGGAAGGAGAAGTCAAGCGTTCGATGCTGCGCTCATTGGCCATCTACATGAGGCAGCAGTATCTTATCTGGAACAAGGACAGCGTGGCCGATGAGACCATATTCGCAGACATAGAGAAACTTTCAGGCTACAGGATTCAAGTGCCTGCTGATTTGGAGCTTACCAAAATCTCATTTGACACCAATTTTTCTCGTCCAGGTTTGAATCTGAATATGGGACCGAACCGCAGGAATAATAAAAAGGGCAATCGTAAGAACAGAAAATAATGCTCAGGTTCTGGAGAAACATGGATGATGACGACAAGGCCAAGATGATGAAAATCACCGGGATTCTTGTCGCGTTGCTGGCAGTGTTCACATTGCTGGCGACAGTTTCCTATTTCTTCACCTGGAAGGCTGACCAGAGTTCATTGTCCTCGGCAGTGGGGGACACTACGGTGGAGGTGAGCAACATCGCCGGGAAGATGGGTTACAGATGGGCGGACCTGCTTGTGCGCAGATGGTTCGGACTTGGCAGTCTGGCTTTTGTGGTCATCCTCTTCGCTGTCTCTGTGCGGTTGTTGCTGCACAGGTGGCATTATTCCTTGGTCAAGACGACACTCCTTACAGTCTCCGGGGCTCTGATCTCGTCCTTTATCCTTGCGTTTGTCTCCGATCTGTCCGGGCTTGGCAACGCTTTTGGCGGCGGACTCGGCGGAGAGTGCGGCGAGTCGGTTGTGAAATGGACCTCGGTTGTTTTCGGGAATATCCTTACGGGATTCATGCTGGCTTTTCTGGTGATTGTCTGGCTGGTTCTGGCATCCAAAAGATTCTCGGACTGGCTTATGGCGCTGGGAAAGAAGAAGGCGGTGGCTGAGCCTGTCGAAGCCCCCACGCCTGTGGTTCGACAGGGCTCACCAACCGTCGGAGCTGCAAGCCGAACAGAAACATCTTCTTTGAATATTCCGGAACCGTCCATTCGGCAAGCTCAAGGAGCGGAACAATCGGTGGCTGAGCCTGTCGAAGACACTGTGGTCCGGAAGAGTCCTGCCACCACCGAAACCACTGAACCAGCCGAAAAATCCATGGAAGTGGTCAAAGGTGAAGAACTGTCCACCGAAATCAAAACAGATCTCCCGAGAATCAATGTCCGTGACGAGCTTCCTGATTACCGGTTTCCTTCGCTTGAACTGCTGGACTCGTATTCATCAAGCCGCAATGAGGTTTCGGATGAGGAACTGGCCAGGAACAACACAAGGATCCGCAATGCGTTGGAGAACTATCGTATCCAGATCAACGATGTCAAGGCCATTGTCGGTCCTACGGTAACCCTTTATAAAGTCTATCCCGCCCCAGGCGTGAAGATTTCAGAGATCAAGAAACTGCAGGAAGACCTTGGCATGCATCTTCATGCCAGAGGCGTCCGTGTCGTCACACTTACGGATTCCGTCGGCATCGAGGTGGCCAATGACAGCCCGTCGATTGTGCCCATGCGCGCCGTGCTAAACGATGACGCGTTCCGCACAAGCAAGGCCGAACTCCCAGTCGCCATAGGTTACACAATCCAGCAGAAAGTCAAAGTCTTCGATCTTGCCGATGCCCCGCACCTCCTGGTGGCCGGAGCCACCAAACAAGGCAAGTCGGTGGGCCTCAATGCGATAGTCACATCTCTGTTGTACGCGAAGCACCCATCTGAATTGAAACTGGTGTTCATCGACCCTAAGATGGTCGAGTTTTCCGCCTACGCTCATCTGCTCAAGCACTATCTTGCCGTCCTTCCTTGCAATGACGAGAGGGAAGAGATAGACAATGCGATCGTGAAGAAGGCCGACAAGGCCGACAAGATCCTCCGTTCCCTGTGCATTGAGATGGATCAGCGTTACGAGTTGCTGAGCAAGGCCTCGGTACCAAACATAAAGACCTACAACGAGAAGTACCGCAACAGGAAGCTGTTGCCAACTGATGGACACCGCTTCCTGCCGTACATTGTCACCATCATCGATGAATATGCCGACCTGACGATGTCTGTAGGTGGCAGCGGAGACGCCAAGGCTGTGGCCCGCAGCATCACGACATCCATCATCAGGCTCGCCCAGAAGGGACGTGCCGCCGGCATTCATGTTGTTCTTGCCACCCAGAGGCCTTCCGTGGATGTCATCACGGGTCTCATCAAGACGAATTTCCCGACGCGAATAGCGTTCAGGGTTGTGTCCAGGACAGACTCCTCGACCATCCTGGATTCTCCTGGAGCCGAAAAGCTCATCGGAAAGGGAGACATGCTCTACTACGCCGGTGTCGAGATGGAGCGTGTCCAGTGCGCCTACATCGACAGCGAGGAGATCAACAGGCTCACTGAATATATCGGTTCACAAGACGGATACAAAAAGAGTTTCAACACTCCGTATTACCTTCCGCCTGTCGATGACGACACCGAGGAGGGATCGGGTGGCATGGTGGACATGACAAAACTTGACGAGCGTTTTGACGAGGCCGCAAAACTGGTGGTCATGAGCCAGAGAGGTTCCACATCAGACCTTCAGAGACGTCTCGGCATGGGCTATGCCAAGGCTGGCCGTGTCATGGATCAGTTGCAGGCCGCCGGCATCGTTGGCCCTCAGGAAGGCTCGAAGCCGCGTCAGGTACTGGTTTCCAGTCTGGATGAGTTGGATCAGATCATAGCCGCCTACAAGAATCAGTAATCCGCCGCAAGGCATGACTTGTGCAGACGCACGTAAAAGTATGAGAACAATCACAAAGATATTCATTGCCGCCGCAGTGGCTCTTTTTGCGCTGCCGCAGGCTTCGTTCGCCAAGAGTAAGACGCTTGACGCTTTTGTAAGCAAGATCTCAGCCTCGCTGGTTTCGTTTGATTATTCCTTCACAATGCCGACAAAGAAGGCTAAAATGACCGGGAACGGAAACGTTAAGGTTCAAGGGAATTCATTCCATGTGGATGGAAACGGACTTGAGATCTGGTGCGACGGAAAGACCCGTTGGACGATTGACAGGGTTTCGGAAGAGGCTTTGATTGAATTAGTTGACGATTCGTACGACAATTATGCGACCAACCCCGCCCTTATGATTGCCTCTATCGACAACGCCTTCAAGGAAATCTCTTTCGGGAGTTCAAAATTTGGTGGAAAAGTCGTGGACACATCCGTACTCACGCCGGTCAGCAAAGGTAAAGGATCAATGGACATATCAGGGCTTAAACTCTTTTTCAAGAGCGGAACAACGAATTTGATAGGCGCTGAGGTCACTCTGAATGATGGCTCCGTGTCAGACTTTGCGATAACGAACATGAGGTTCGAAGATGCTGGAAAATCAAAAGAGTCTTTCCGATTCAACGAAAAGACTCTCGATTCTTCTTATGTCATTACTGATCTGCGTTAGGCTAATCACTTTGATTTGCTTAAAGCCGGACTAGATATAAATCTCTCTTAGTCTTTGATGCATCTGACAGAAGCCCTGAAAGATTTCTTGTCTCTCGCACCGACAAGCACGTCGTTCTGTTTTACATAAATGTACCTGCAGAATCCATAGTCTTCAGAATCTGATGTTGATGTCCACAGCATGGCATAACTGTTGAGACCTGTGAATTTCGGAGAACTGCCGGAATCATTTGCGTAACCTACAGGAAGGACCGAAAATCCGCTCTTGTTGGTGATCTTTACCTGCGGCCAGTATTCCCACATCCTTGTGCCGAGGAATCTGGCGTCAACCATCAGGCCTCCGGCGACATTTGTGAACGTCTCCTTTTCCGCGAATGCGGTCCCGGCCGGAGCGAGCGCGTTGGCCATCTCCACAAACTCCTTTTCAGAAGGCAGGTGCCATCCTTCAGGGCAGGCGTTGACAGCTTCGTTCCAAGTGTAGTAACGGCCGAAGATTGCGTCCATGGCCTCGCTGTTCTCGTATGATACACCTGAACCGGAGTAATAGAGGTTGTTCTTCATCCACGTTTTACCGTTGAATGTGGTCGTGTAATAGGAACCGCCGTCCCTTGGATCGGTGAACTTCGTGTCCTTGCTTGTGTAGGCTCCGGTCACTGTGGAGTCAAGCGCGGGATCAACCACGCTGAACGAGGCCGTGTTTGATTTGGTGTAGTAGCCGTTCGCGAACGCCACGCAGCTGACAGTGAATGTGCCGACCTTGGACGGAACGGTAAATTTGAATGTTCCGTCGCCGCTCTTGTCGGTTTCTGCCTTGGTCGTGTCCTTGGCTGATTCCCATGATCTTGACCAATAGTAACCCACATCTTCGGCCAGTCCTGTACCTGGATGGGTGATTCCGCTCGGGGTCAGACTGAAGGCGTCACCTTTCCGCACGTAAGTCGGCACGGATGACGAGAAGACCAGCGTTCCGCTGACGTAGTCTTTCGTGGTGGTGCTATCCTTATCCTTTTTGCAGGATGGCAGGGCAAACATCGCCGCGGACAATCCTGTTAAAATAATGTTTCTTATCTTCATCTTTCTTGATTGAGAATACAAATATCGCATAAAAAACGCAAAAACGGTAGCCCTTGAGCAAAAACTAGTCCAATGATGCCCGATAATTGAATCTAAATGCCTATAATTGCAAAGATGAAAGCTATTTTAAGAATATTCAGAAGCATGCCTGTGTGCTTTGTCGCTTTTCTGGCAGTGGCATCCTGCGACAAGAAGGCCGGTTATCAGGAATTGACGGGTTATGCCCAGGGTGGAACATATTCGGTGAAATTCAATCATGACGGTGTCAAGGCCGGCATGAGTGAGATAAAGAGGGCAGTGGATTCCATACTGACATTGGTCGACACGACCTTGTCCGGTTACAACAAAGGCTCTCAGCTGAGCCGTTTCAACGCCGGGAAGCCGGTGACTCCCAACGAGATGTTCAAGGAGATATTCACAGCCTCGAAGAGGCTTTATGACGAGACCGGCGGGGCGCTGGACATGGCATCCGGGGCACTGTATGATGTTTGGGGGTTTGGCTTCACGAATGATTCTTTGCCGACTGATGCTGTCGTGGACAGTCTCAAGGTGGTCTGCGGGATGGACAAATTTGACATGAATATGTCCCCTCTCGTCCCGGGAATATGCCCGAAATTGAATTTCAATGCCATCGCACAAGGCTACACTTGCGACAAGATCGCTGAATATCTCCACTCACTCGGAGTCAAGGACATGCTTGTGAACATCGGCGAGATCTATTGCGAAGGTCTCAATCCTTCAGGCAAACCGTGGACAATAGGGGTGGACATGCCGGTGGACGGGAACATGGAGCTTGGCGGCCAAGGCCTTGTCGGAAAATGGCAGGGGAACGGAAGCGGATGCGGGGTCGTGACTTCAGGCAACTACCGAAAGTTCTATGTGAAAGACGGGCGGAAATATTCACACACCATAGATCCGAGGACGGGATATCCCGTGAACCATACCTTGCTCAGCGCCACGATTGTCGCTCCGGATGCCACCATGGCCGATGCGTACGCTACATATTGTATGGTGATAGGACTTGACGAGGCGAAGCGTTTCATCGAGTCTCTGGATGAACTTGAGGGATATCTTGTGTATGATGATGGCGGATCGATGTCGGAGTGGGCTTCTTCTGGCTTCAATCTTGTAAGGGATAGCCGATAGATTATTTCGGAATGAAGACACTGCTCAAAGAATCATCGTTCGTTCTGGCCGCCGCTCTTTCGGTGGCCACCGGTTGCAGCACCATCAGCAGGACCGAGAAGCAGCTGGCCAGGGTTGATTCGTTTGATTCCCCGGACATCCCTGCGATAGGGGAGAGGCCTCCGCTCAGGCCGCGTCAGGCCGGACTGGCATATTCCCCGAACACTCTGATCATCTATTATGACGAGGGAATAGGTGATGGCCCGCTGAAGAAGGCTGTCTCTAAATATAATGCTGAAGTCGTTTATGACTACAGCATCATCAGCGCGCTGACAATACGTATTCCTGACGGCAAGACCCTGGAGGATGCCACCAAGTATTTCAAAAAGATTAAAGGTGTGGTGGAGGTCTCAAAGAACTCCAATTATGTCATTGATTGAAAGGCTGTCTTCGACGGCGAACCCTCCTGATCCGGTACGTTTCAGCGAGTTTAGATGCGCACCGGTGCCGAGCGCTTCTCCCAAGTCGCGCGCCAAGGCTCTGATGTAGGTTCCTTTGCTGCACGCCACGCGTATCTCCGCCAGAGGCAGATGCAGGGCGGAAGTGTCCACTACGCTGATGCGCGGATTCGGCCTCAGCCCGTCATTCTGGACTTCGGCTTCCTTGCCGTCCGGAAAATACGACAGCAATTCCATTTCGGAAATATTTATGACCTGCTTGTTCAGAGTTTCCGCCACAGTGTGGTCGAAACCGGTCATCACATCGGTCTTCTCCTTGTGAGCCTCCCGGTATTGTTTTCTGGCCAGTTCGTAGGCGCGGACACCATCGACTGACTTGGCTGAAAAAAGAGGCGCTATCTGCTCCTGCTCGCCAAGGAACCGAGGCAAAATCCCGCGGACGGATTCTTCCGAGACCCCGTCTGTGGGATATTCCTGATCGATCGCTTTTTCCAGATCATAGGAAGGGGTAGTGGCTCCGAACGAGATTCCGGCGACATATTCCTTCCCCTCCTTCTGAAGAGCCTCGGCCAACTTGGTCGCCTTGCCTATGCAGACGAGCAGCACACCGGTCGCAAGCGGATCAAGCGTTCCGGCGTGGCCGACCTTAAGGTTTTTCTTGTGAAAATGCCTGCAAGCCGCCCATTTCACCTTACGGATGACATCGGCGGAGGTCCAACGGTATGGCTTGTCGATGGGAATTATGATACCTTCAGGGTAATCCTCGATGCTCTCAGAGAGTCTGGAATTACCCGAAAGAAAGTTCTTGTCAACTATTAACGCTTTTATTTCCAAGTGTTTGTCTTGTAGGGTGCCTGTTTCCTTTACTTGCAAAGCGGAATCTTTTCTATTCGGCGCTCGTGGCGACCGCCTTCGAATTCGGTCTCCAGCCATTTGTTCACAATGGAGGTCACCATCTGGTAGGAGATGAAGCGTGCCGGCATAACGATCACGTTCGCCTTGTTGTGAGCCTTCGCAAGACGGGCGATCTCTGTTCCCCAGCAAAGGGCAGCGCGCACTTTCTGATGTTTGTTCAAAGTGATGGCCATGCCGTTTCCTGTGCCGCAGAACGCCACTCCGAGCTCGACATCCCCGTTGTCGATGGCGGTGCCGAGTGGATGAGCGAAGTCGGAGTAGTCGCAGCTTTCCGCTGAATGTGTCCCATAATCAATGACCTCGTAACCCTTTTTCTTGAGCAGTTCCGCGATCTTCCCTTTGTACTCGAATCCAGCGTGGTCGCTGGCAACACCGATTTTCATAATATTCCTGATTTAAATTATTTTCTTCTTGCTCACTGTCGTGATGAATTCCTTGAGATAGAACGGCTCGAAATACGCCACATCCTCGAATCTCTTGGCATTCAAGGCATCTAAAGCCGGATGCATCATCGATGCGGCTTTCGGGCAGCACTGGATGAAGCGGGCGTTCGGGCTGGTCAGGGTGTCCTTGCATTTGTCGGCTCCGTCACCGATGAAGAGCACCGGCCCTTCGCAGAGCTGTTCCTTGAATGAGTCCGGATTGATTATCTGGGCCACGGTCGGAGAAATCTGCTTCCCGTCGGGTGTGAATATTCCCGTGTAGACCTCCATTCTGCGGGCGTCGATCATCGGAATGATGTGACGGCAGCCCTCCGGGAGCATATTCCCGTCCAAAGCCTGCCAGACGAGGGTGTCGAGCGTGCCGACGGAGATCATCGGGATTCCGGCTCCGAAACAGAGCCCTTTGGCTGTGGAGACTCCAACGCGCAATCCGGTGTAGGATCCCGGTCCCTTGCTGACCGCCACGGCGTCGCAGTCCGAAACCTTCAGTCCTCTTTCGGAGAGTATCTCGCTGACGAACAATGCCGTCTTGGAAGCGTGCGCTCTTGGTTCGTCACTTATTCTTTCGCTGACAACCTTCCCGTCTTCCACAAGGGCTGTGGAACAAAGGGAAGTAGAAGTCTCTATTAGGATGATTCTGTTCATTATTTAGTGAATATCAATTCTTTCATATAAGGGAAAAAGACATTGGCGAAATCCTTGATCGGTGTGTAGAAAACGGAACCGCTGATTGTCTTCGAACAATCAACGCCAAGTGCCGTGGTGACTGAATCGAAAAGGAGTATGAACAGGCCTATGGCAAGGATAATCTTCATGAGGGCGAACACCACACCGAGAAGCTTGTTCAGCCAGCCCAGCATCACTATTTTCACAATGCCTTCCAGCATTTTTCCGGCCAGGGTGAGGACGAAGAAGACGGCAAGCAGAATGAGTGTGAAAGCGATCGCCTGAAGCACGGTGGGGGAGACATTCATCACTGGCTCCAGCCATCCGACCACCACATTGGAGAAGTGGAACGACATCCATGCGCCAAGCACCAAGGCCACAAGGGCGGCTGTCTGGGCGATGAATCCCTTGGACAGGCCACGGAATATGGCTGGCACACAGCAAAGAAGAATTATGACGTCTATAATATTCATTAATCACGTATTTGATAAAAAACACGGAAATCACTATCTTTGCAAACTTGAATGCATCTTAAGCGGACCAGTGTTTTTTAGGATGCAAAAATAGAAAGAAAATTATGACATTCAAAGAGTACAAAGGCCTTGATCTGGTTTCTGTCGGGAATGAGGTTCTCGACAGATGGAAAAAGAATCACGCGTTCGAGAAATCCCTTGAGGTCAGGGAAGGGGCACCTGAGTTCATATTCTTCGAGGGCCCGCCTTCCGCCAACGGCAAGCCTGGAATCCATCATGTGATGGCTCGCTCCATCAAGGACGCGATCTGTCGCTTCAAGACCCAGTCTGGCTACAAGGTGAACCGCCGCGCCGGATGGGACACCCACGGACTCCCTGTGGAGATCGGTGTGGAAAAGAAGCTGGGCATACATAAGGACGATATCGGAACGAAGATTTCCGTTGAGGAATACAACAAGACCTGCCGCAGCGAGGTGATGAAGTACACGGCTGAGTGGGTGAATATGACCGAACGTGTCGGCTACTGGGTTGACATGAACGATCCGTACATCACCTACGACAACCGCTACATCGAGACATTGTGGTACCTTTTGAAGAAGATTTACGACAAGGGACTGCTCTACAAAGGGTACTCCATCCAGCCATATTCCCCGTCTGACGGCACTGGTTTGAGTTCTCACGAACTCAATCAACCTGGCTGTTATAAGGACGTGACCGACACGACCGCAACAGTGCAGTTCGAGGTCATCAAGGACGGAAAGTCACAGCCGCTCTTCGGGACGGAGGCTTTCCCGGTCTATTTCCTTGCCTGGACCACGACTCCATGGACGCTCCCTTCGAACACGGCGCTCTGCGTGGGGCCTAAGTATGAATATGTCCGTGTCCTCTCCTTCAACCCTTACACGGGCAAGGAGGCCATCTACGTGCTGGCCAAGGATTTGGTGAGTGCTTGGTTCAATCCTAAGGCCGCCGACATCCCGCTTGAGAACTACAAGCCAGGCGACAAACTTGTGCCTTACAAGGTTCTTGACGGCTCGTTCAAGGGCGCAGACCTTGTCGGAATCCGTTACAAGCAGCTGATTCCTTGGTTCCGGCCGATCGAGGAAGGGGAACCGTTCAGGGTGATCTCCGGAGACTATGTCACGACCGAGGACGGTACCGGAGTCGTTCACATCGCTCCTACTTTCGGTGCCGACGACAAGAAGGTCGCCGCCAACTTCGGCGTGCCGGGAATGATGGTCCTGGACAAGGACGGCAAGCGTCAGGCCCAGGTGGACCACGACGGACGCTTCTACCCGATCGAGGACCTTGATCCTGAATATGTCCGCACACACGTAGATCCATCTTATAAGGAATATGCCGGCCGCTATGTGAAGAACGCTTTCGATGATTCTCTTCCTGCGGACGCCCCTACTCTTGATGTTGACCTCTGCATGATGATGAAAGAGGACGGCAGGGTGTTCAGGATTCAGAAACAGACCCACAGCTATCCTCACAGCTGGAGAACCGACAAGCCTGTCCTTTATTATCCTCTTGACGCATGGTTCATCAAGACTACAGCGGTCAAGGATGAGATGGTGGCTCTGAACAAGACCATCACGTGGAAACCTGAATCGACCGGTACAGGACGTTTCGGCCAATGGCTGGAGAACATCCAGGACTGGAACCTGAGCCGCAGCCGCTTCTGGGGCACACCGCTCCCGATCTGGCGCACTGAGGACGGCAAGGAGGAGATCTGCATCGGCACGATCGCCCAGCTCTACGCTGAGATCGACAAGGCGGTGGAGGCAGGATTTATGACGAGCAATCCGTTCAAAGACAATGGCTTCGACCCTAAGGACATGAGCAAGGAGAATTACGATAGGATTGATCTCCACAGACCTTATGTCGATAACATATTCCTTGTCAGCCCTTCAGGCAAGAAGATGACCCGAGAGACCGACCTTATCGATGTCTGGTTCGATTCCGGTGCGATGCCTTATGCCCAGGAAGGCCTCCGTGGGCTGAACTCTCCTAAGTTCGGCTGCACGGCTGACTTTATCGCCGAGGGTGTTGACCAGACGAGAGGCTGGTTCTACACGCTTCACGCCATCCACACTATGATCAGCGGAACTCCGGCCTACAAGACCGTGATCTCCAATGGCCTGGTTCTGGACAAGAACGGCAACAAGATGAGCAAGCGTCTTGGCAACGCCGTGGATCCATTTGAGGAGTTGGATAAGTACGGAGCTGACGCGCTCAGGTGGTACATGCTGACCAACGCCCAGCCTTGGGACAATCTCAAGTTCGACGAGGCCGGCGTGGATGAGGTTCGCAGAAAATTCTTCGGAACGCTTTACAACACATATTCATTCTTCGCCCTCTACGCCAATGTGGACGGCTTTGATCCGAAGGCCGCAAAGGTGGAATATTCAAAGAGACCTGAGATTGACCGTTGGATCATCTCTCTGCTCAACACTCTGAAAAAGAAGGTTGTGGCGGCTTATGAGGACTATGACATCACGACCGCCGGACGTCTGATCCAGGACTTCGTCTGCGATGACCTCAGCAACTGGTACGTGCGTCTCAACAGGAAACGTTTCTGGGGAGGGAAGATGGATGAGGACAAACTCGCCGCTTACCAGACTCTTTACGAGGTGCTTGTGGATGTCGCTGTGCTTTCCGCTCCTATCGCTCCGTTCTATATGGACAGGCTCTATCTGGATCTTGTTCCTGACGGAGAGGAGTCGGTTCACTATGTGAATATGCCGGCTTTCGACGAGTCTGTCATAGATGCGGATCTGGAGGAGAGAATGAATCTGGCCCAGAAGGCAACTTCGATGGTGCTCGCGCTTCGCCGTAAGGTTTCCATCAAGGTCCGCCAACCGCTCCAGAAGCTTATCATCCCTGTGATCTCCGCCAAGGTCAAGGAACAGTTGGAACAGGTTAAGTCCATTATCCTTAATGAGGTGAATGTCAAGGAAGCCGAATTTATCTCGGACACTACCGGCATCATCACCAAGAAGATCAAGCCGAACTTCAAGACTCTCGGCAAGGTTTACGGCAAGCAGATGAAGGAGATCGCCGGCGCTTTCGGCGGATTCGATCAGGCAACCATCACGGCTATTCAGAACGCCGAGGTCGCCGGGCAGACATATTCAGTGGAACTTCCTTCAGGCATCGTTGAGTTTAGGCCAGGCGACTACGAGATTTCATCCGAGGACATGCCGGGCTGGCTTGTAGCCACCGAAGGTCAACTGACCATTGCCCTTGATATTCAGATCTCTGAAGAGTTGAAGAAGGAGGGCGTGGCCCGTGAGCTCATAAACAGGATTCAGAACCTCAGGAAGGACAGCGGATTCGAGGTGACGGACAAGATAGGTGTGGAGATCTTCGCCGATGGCTCAGCCTACAATGACATCGCCGCCGCTCTTGAAGCCTATAAGGATTACATAGCCGCCCAGACCCTCGCCCTTTCTGTCACGCTTGGCAAGGATGCTCCGGAAGGCGCTTCCGATGTAGAGTGGGATGAAGGATCGGTCAAGATGGTTCTCTCAAGATAATTTTAGACCTAAATATTGTTTACACTATGTCAGAGTTGATCAAAGACAACGCGACTCCCGCCGAGACGACGAAATTGCGTTACAGTGATGAGGAACTCGAGGAGTTCCGTACCATCATCAATGATATGCTTGACAAGGCAAGAAAAGAGTATAACACGCTGCGCAGGGTGATCATGCACAACGGCAGCAACGACATCGAGGACACAACCCCGTCTTTCAAGACGGTCGAGGATGATGGCGCCTACCAACTTTCCAAGGAGGAGGCCAGCCAGCTCGCTCAGAGACAGTACAAGTTCATACAAAACCTTGAGGCCGCTCTTGTCCGCATTGAGAACAAGACCTATGGAATATGCCGGGAGACCGGAAAGCTTATTCCAAAGGAGAGACTCCGCCTTGTCCCTCACGCCACTCTTACGGTCGAGGCCAAGGAGATGCTTGCTAAAAAAGGACAGAACAAGTGAAGATTTCCAAAGGTAAGAGACTCCTGATATTGGGTGTCATTCTTGTGGTCATTGACCAGGTCATCAAGATCCTGGTCAAGACGAACATGCAGATAGGTGAGCATTTCAGCGTAATCGGGAACTGGTTCCAGATATTCTTCATTGAGAATGAAGGTATGGCTTTCGGAATGAAGTTCGGCGGTGCTGTAGGCAAGTTCCTGCTGTCTTTCTTCCGGATCGCGCTTTCGGCCGTTCTTTGCTGGTGGATTGCTTCGCTTGTCCGTAAGTCTGTGGATTCAGATGGAAAGTCGGCGCTCTTGCCTGACGGCAAGCCTGTGGTTCCAAGCGGAGTTTTGGTCGGGCTCACGCTGATCACCGCCGGCGCTATCGGCAACATCATCGACAGTCTTTTCTACGGAGTGATCTTCGACTATGCACCTCTGATGTTCGGTCGTGTCGTTGACATGTTCTACTTCCCTCTGATCGACACAATCTGGCCCGACTGGGTTCCGTTCGTGGGAGGCGACCGCCTGCTGTTTTTCGCTCCTGTCTTCAACTTCGCTGACAGCTGCGTCACAGTAGGGGCTTTCTACTTGATTCTCTTCCAGAACAGATTCTTTACTCGTGCAGAGGAAAAGAAAGAAAAATAACCCCGTTGGTCGCTGAGCCCAGTCGAAGTGACATTCCTTTGAAGACAGAAAATGCCGGAGATGATGTCTTGGTTTGAGATTTTTTGTAAAAAATGTTTCCGCATATTTTGCCGAACAGAAAATTTTATTTACCTTTGCATTCCCTCAATTGAGGGAACAAAGTCTGGAGAGGTGGTAGAGTG
>DCCQ01000020.1 GCA_002314195.1 Bacteroidales bacterium UBA1077
AACATCACGCCGGAAGACATCGACGTGGTCGGTTCGTACTGCGAGGACCACGGCCCGTGGGCATACACCACCGTGTTCGCCTTCGAAAAGCCGGGCCACCGCGTCGAGCCCAAGGCCAACGATGACGAAAGCATGGAGATCGAATGGGTGCCGATCGATGAGGTGCCCAACCGCAGACTGCTGACCGCCATGCGCACCGACTGGCCCAACTTCGCGGAGCGTTTGCGTCGACTTTCCCAGAACTGTTAGTCTTCAGAGTTTCTTTTGGCGCGCGGTATCGGCGTTTATCTTCCGTCGATACCGCGCATAACCGTAGCTGCGGTTTGATTGGATGCCCATACTGTTCGGGTTTTGTGACAATGCTATACGTGTTCGTTTGATTATGAGCAGCAAATGAAGTTATTGCAATGTCAAATTGCCCTCATTCGGCATCGTGGCATAAAGAATCCACATATCATCCTTTTCAACAGTAAGGGTTCCGTGGACAGTTTTCAGCTGCGTTGATAATGCCGATAAGCCATACTGGCTTTTCGGAAGCTCTGTGGCCGTCTGAGTATCATTGTGCGACGAATTATATAGGGGATTGATTTGTGTGATTTCTAGGGTTCGTTCATCAGACAGGATGGAAAGATCATAACGGCAGCCAGTGGGTGCGTGGCGTGCTATATTGGCGTAAATCTCGTTCAGTAGCATGACAAATAAGTGTTGCTCCGACTCGTTGAGACAAATCGTCATCGAGTCATCAAGTATGCTTTTGCCTGAGAATCCTAAACGATGCAGATTGTCGTCATGGTGTCTTAGCAGTGTATGAAGATACTGGTTAAATGGTGTTTCCGATGCCGATGCAGTGGTTATGTTTCCGTGGCGCTGAAGGTTCTCAATGATGAGATGAGTCTGTTTCAAAGCATTCAAGGCTTCTTGATTGATGAAGTCCCAAGGTTGGTTGGAATCTGATTGATTCAATCTCATTTGGCGCTGAGCCGTTCGAGCAATGAGAGACAGGCTATTGGTAATTGCGTCATGCAACTGTGTCGCAGTATTGATTTCTCGTTCTCTATTGTTGAGTAGCATATGCAAATGCTCCGCTTCGCGGCGACGCCGCAATGCGTCCTGTTGCCAACGCAAACCGCATCCCAGCAATGCTGTAAGCGCTAGAGCAATCAAGGTAGACGACAAAGCTCTTATATCGTTCCAGGATCGTGTCCAGAGCATCTCGATTGTTTGGACTCCACAGACTAGTACTGATGCTATCAAGGAGGTGATATTGCTGTTGCGAAAACATAAGAAACCAAAGGCGACAAGTAAGGAATACAGCGATGTTGGTCCAGAATCATTCTGAAGTAGTGTATCGCATAAATCGATGAGTAAAGCTGTTCCGAATGCGATACGAGGATAAGCTGGGGAAAATGCGATGCATGCGATCTGAGCAACTATCAGTGCCCAAACACATGGTGCGTTGGAAGGGTGGAACGCCCAAGTGCATAAAACCATTGATTCTGCAATGAAGATGATGGTTATCGTAATTGGGGATGGTGGGTACCAAGGATTGATTCGATGCATGAGGTTATCTTTCGCCGAGCCATATAGCGACGGCTTGCCGAGCGGTTTTCGCCTTCATTTTTTTCATGATGTTGTGCATATGTCTACGTACGGTCGCTTCCTTGACTCCGATTACAGCACTTACCTCGCGATCGGTAAGTCCCCTTTCAGACACCAGTCCGATGATCTCTTCCTCTCGTACGGTCAATAAAGGTGAAAAGTTTTCATGTTTGAGCCGAGCTTGTGCCAGAATTGGTGTCTCGAACCCAGGTAAGGAATCACTTCTCTGTAATGTGGCGATAGCTTGGATAATGGCTTTCTCGTCATTCTTGCTTACTAGGCCTTGCACTCCTGCTCGCCGTGCCTTGTGCTCATACGAGGATAAGGAAAAGCTGGTGACTGCCAGCAGCCGTGTCTTTGTGTTGGTTAGTCTCATTCTTCTGCATAGTGAATCTCCTTGAATACCTTCGAGGGACATGTCTGTGATTAAGATGTCTGGTGTGTCTTCGAAATGGGAGCAGTGTTCAAGGGCATGCTGAGCGTCCATGGACGTCCAAAGTAGTGAAGTGAACGTTGCTTGTTCTTTGATGAGTTGTATGAGTGAAGCCAGCGCCATAGGATCGTTGTCCACCACGGCGATGCGGCAGAATGAAAACGACTTACTTGGGTTGCCCGCTGAAACCGTCATGCCTCCCAATCCTCCTGAAGCGATTTGAATGCAAACTTCTTATAAAAGAATAGTTTTCATTTGTATCGGATACATTGCGTTGGTTGTGAGAACTATAGCTGAATGTTAAAGACCGCGTTTTGAATCGGTTCCAAACGGTGAGAAATGACTACGACCGTGTGATTTTTGGCAAACATCTGTATTGCGTCGGATACCTTTCTTTCTGATTGTGAATCTAAATGAGATGTCGGCTCATCCAAAATGATGATTGGTGTATTCCGTAGAAAACCTCGGATGATGCTTAAACGTTGCATTTCTCCAGCAGATGCATCGGAAATCAGATCAGAAAGAGCTGAGTCCAACCCATCGGGCAGCTTGCGATAGAACGGTGTCAAACCAAATGGTTCAAACCAGCGGAGCACGGTACTGTCTGGGATGTTACGACCGAGCGTTAAGGATTCGCGTAAGGTTCGTCCGTAGAGGGGAGACTCCTGCAGGACAAGGGATACAAGGTGTTCGCGAATGAATTCCCCGCCAAGTTGTTCGATAGTTTGTGTCCCATACAGGATTTGTCCTTCTGAAGGAGGGACGATTCCGATGGCGGCCAGAGCAAGGGTTGTTTTCCCTGATCCAGACGGCCCAGTTACGGAAACAAGCCCGTTCTCGGGAAGCTCAAAAGACATCGCTTGAAACACAACAGGGGAACATGAGGAATATTGGATTGAAACGTTGTTGAATCGAAGTCGGTAACATGAGTTTGCTAATTCGAGATTCCCCGTCAAGGTATTAGTGACCTGATTGTCGCTGGTAAGGGGCTTGAGCCGCTCAAATGCGGTTACGGCGGAAGCGATGCTGCTGATGGATGAGGTGAAGCTTCCTAGGGGAGAAACCAATATCAGTAGGAAAGTAATGATTACGGCCAAGGATTGATATGAAAGGTCGTTGGAAGCTATTCTCACGCTTCCAAGAAATATGACGATAATCAAAAAGAATTGTGCTGCAAGTGAAGATATAGGTGACAAAATCGCTAGAATACGAGCCAGTTTTTTTGATGAATGAAATAAACTTTCTGAAGCTAAAGTATAATTTTTGATTGATTGTGTTTCCAAGTTATTTGCTTTCACGAAAATGGCGCTTGAGGCAAATTTCTGAATATTCTCACCGATATGGGAATACTGTTGCTGGATGCTCTTAGTGAGTTTGGATATCTGTTTTCCTGAGATAAGGGAAATTATCAGGATTAATGCAAGTAAGAAGATAGTGGTCAAAGAAAGAATGGGATCAATAATAATAATAGTGATTGTGGAGCACAATATAAGTAAGATTGTTCCAGGTAAGGAAAGAACTTGAGGATTGACAATGTTTTTTGCAACTGTGATATCTGAGATTGTTCTCGATGCTAGTTCGCCGTTGGAGTATTTTGCTAATTCTGAAGTACTAAGGTTAAAAATGTGTCGTCCAACTAATAATTGGAGTTTGAGCACAAAGCGCTGGGAAAGCAGCTGGCTGCAATAATTGGTTAAAGCATTGAGCAGTGAGTTGCTGATGAATAAAAAAACAGAATAATACAATATCGAACATCGATGGTGCCATACGATGAAAAAAACCAACGAGGTTTCCGATATAGAGAGGTTGTATATATATTAATATATTGGAAAAAATATTTATGCAAATGAGAAAAAATATAAGGAATCTTGATCCTCGTAGAATGGTATGTAGGATAGATATCATAGTTTTCTCCTCAAAATATTTGTTCATTTTCCTCGACATGCAGAGCTTGCATTTGGAGAATCTCGTTCATTGTGGTCACCTCCTTTCCAATAATGGGAATCCGGGAAAAATGGATAACATGTTACCGCTCAATGCATAAATCCAGCCTATTGTTCCGGTGGCAAGGTCATCTGAAAAACGATATGAAAAATCGCCTGGTGCATACAGTGATTCGTCATCACTTTTCTGAATGAGAAAGAGCGGTGCATAATCGAGCGCAATCTGTCTAGAGGTTTGATTATATCCTGAAAGGGTAAGAAGTGTGCCAATGAGCCCGGCTTCTCCTTTAAAAAGACCGGCATGTGCGCAGGGGCGCGCGGTTAGGGCATTATGTATGGATGCTAGATGCTCTTGTTGATGATCCCGAATGTTTGGATATTGCGTTCTGTGTTGTATTGTAAGACTCACGCCTGCGCTCCCAAGCGAGAAATATGGCATCAAACGAGAATCGTCGGTTGCCAGATTGCATATGCCGTCGGTAATGGTCAGACGTTGCAGATCTTGCTGAAGACATATATCGGCAAGATCCAAATACTTTTGTGACGAAGTGATGTCGTACATGCGCATGCATGCTAGGGAAACGCCGGACCAGCCATATAACAACCCTGTTGGTGTTGCGCTGGAGTCGTATATGAGGGTATTGTTGGGCTCCGTGAGTAACGCAGTGCATCGTTCTATACATTGTTCTGCGATTTTGAGGGATATCTTATCATGATAATGTTCGTGATAGTACGTGAGAGCAAGGATTATTCCCGCATATCCCGATTCGATGGAGATGGAAGCAATACCTTTGGAATCGGAGGATGCGATATAATCTGCGAGCATATGAACGATATGTTGCGCGATATGCTGCTGCTCAGCTCTGATTGCAAGTTCGATCATTCCGGCTATCCCGGTGAATAAGCCATATGAGAAATATCCTTCAATATAGCTGGGAAGATTAGAATCAACAGTGTTAAGCCACTCTGGAAGTTTTGTCCGTAATGCTGGATGGTCGGGCGCGAAATCAAGAAGTGTTTTCCAAACCCCGGCTCCGCCATAGGCCAAGGAGTATCGGTTTAATCGGTGTTCATATTGAAGTGGATCTCCATGAATGAGACTTGATGAAGACCAGTTAATTGCAGCTGAGAGTGAGTCGCGTAAATCTTTGACGATTTTCTTTATGCTGATGGGGTGGTATTGCTTGGATGTGATAAGAGCGGTTTGGTTTGCTAATGCATCGATACCTTCTGATTGTGCGGCATGAATGATGGTGCCAAGGATTCTGCTTCCTTCCAGGCCGTACTCAGAGGTAATCCATTGTTGCATTTCTTTAGGTTTGTTTGATCCCAGCATTTCGATAGTGCTCATCGGAAGTAAAGCGCCTCGAATTGAACGGTAAAGGCCTATCCAATCTCTTGCGTTCAATGGATCGTTGACCGAATCAAAATATCCAGGTGTGCCGATGGAAAGAGCGTGATCGCAGTTGTGCAGGATTGCTGTCTCAAAATCAATGAAAAAAGCCTGGTTAGTATCAGGGTTAACAATAATATTATGCGGTTGAATATCTCCGTGCGCATATCCTTCTTTGTGCAATTGCAAGAGTGTTTGTGTCAGACTCTTGACAACATGTTGCAATGTGTTCAAATACTGCGCAGTTGCTTCAGCTGGCTTGCCTCGGCTGAAAGGATAATTTAACGCGAGCCATCGGCCTAGCGTCATTGATTGTTCAAAGGTTTCTACGATATAGTGATGCTCCCAAGCATCAAATTCGTCGATAATATGGGGTACTCCGTTAAGCTCTTCAAGAGCTCTTAATACTTGTGCTTCATGCTTGATTCTTGCTATGGCGTCATGACCTGAGGCGTCCAAGCCGCAATATGGACGCCCTTCTTTCATGATGTAGTCGGTACTGCCTTTTGAAACTTGATACACGCCTCCGCCTGTGCTGAAATGAAGAGCTTTTCGTACCTCAAACCCATGGAAATCAGGAACTTGTTCGCCGGATTCCTGTGCAAGTTGATCTTGTATAAGGAAGGCTGGCGTTGTTACCCAATCGGGAACTCGATAATAGGGGACTCTGACATCCTCCACATATGATTCATCGGGTTTTATGACGCATAATTTCCCTGTGGGGTCCTGAATCTTTTGGAATCCACCATAGCGGTAAAAAATCGGCCCTTGTTTGTATCGCATGTCACTCAGGATGTATGGTGCAGAACGATACTCTACGAGGAGCGCATCCAAATGGGTTATAGTGTGCTTAAGGTCAATTTCATTGGGATATATGGTGATAAATTTACCGCATGCCGTACGATTTCCGCTCTTTGAATTCTTGAGTAACAGTTTTTGGGGCGTTGTTGTAAATTTAAACGAGATGTTGTTCTGGAAACAATATGAAGATACAATGGACAATACCTGCTGAGCATTGTCTAAAGTGGATGATACATGTAACTTCCATCCTTGAGTTGGAAGTGTATGCCGTGCCGGTGCCACGTAAGACCAGTAATCGTCTGTAACTTTAATCCAGTTGTTGGGCAGGTTGATGGCATACTCACGGCTGTTGATATCCGGTTTGGCAGGGGTGTAATACAACCCGGGTTGACCAATGAAATCTATATATTTCCCGGTCATGGTTTCTCTCTTCCCTATAGGTAGACTGTTTCATTTATCCATGCAAAATAACAGGCTAATAGTGCTTTCTTTTTTGCAGACGAAGGCGATGCTGATTGTTGAACCTCCATCGTCTGGCTCTTCCTCGGGCGGCAGTAATTGTTGTAGTTCCAAAATCCACTTCATGTTATCTCCTTAGGATGAGATCTCTAGCAGACGGCAATGGACGCAGTGCTCATTGGCATAAATGTGGTCCATATACAGAGTGCCGCTGAAAATGATGAAAAAATAGAGTTTGTTTTTATGTCCGCATCTGCTTTCATTGTTTGCAATGTAAGGACCTTATTCATAATGTGCCTACCTTGTCGTATTGTCTAATTCCTATCGAATTTTCGATGGAATTGATGTGGCTTATTTGCAAATTTGGTTTCTTAATGAAACTATTATTAATGCTATAAATGGTATTGTTCGAGGACAAGTGGTGGCGTACAACTTTTGTGTATGCGTGTCGTTGAAGCGGGTAAAGTCTGTACGTGTTTTCGTGTTTTATTGAAGAATGGTGTGCCGATATTTCTCAACTTTAATGAAACATGCGAAAATCCTTTTGTTCGGCCCCCAAAGGAACATTCACAGTTCCAACCGGTCCTGTTCGATGGGCAAAATACGGGAAAGAGTGTGGTGTTAGCGTTCACTAAGAGCATGTGTACAATAGGCGAACGTACCAACAGTTGTGTGCGAAAGGCGATGAGGCATGGTTT
>DCCQ01000048.1 GCA_002314195.1 Bacteroidales bacterium UBA1077
TCCAGGACATTACGATATTCGGCATGCCATGCACTCAATTTGGCCTCGAATTCGGATCCACACATATGCGTGATGCCATTTACGAGTTCCAGCAACTTGACAGATGCCTCTACCTCAGGGCTTTCAGTAAGATAACGCCGTACTCTCGGCTTGACACAGTATGTAATTGATTCATTATTTCCTCTCAGCGCAAATAACAATCAATAACTGTCACGAATATAATCGCGATGAATAACCGTTTTGGTACGCCCAAGGGCCGTCTGGGGTACCAAACAGGATTAAACGAGAGATCCGTACACGAAAGGTGGAACTTGAGTACGGGAAAATGACCAAGGGGTAACCGGTGATGCAGATCAGTACTGGCGCGGGCCGAAAATGGAGGTTCCGATGCGGACGATGGTGGCGCCGTGGCGGATGGCGAGGGGCCAGTCGTGGGACATGCCGATTGAGAGTTCGGTGAAATCGGGCAGTTGGGGGTAGCGGGCATCCAGACGTTGCTTGAAGGACTGGATGCGGGCGAAATCGGACTCGACCACAGTCTCATCGTCAGTGTTGGTGGCCATTCCCATGAGACCATGGATGCGGACGTGCCGGTAGGAACTGCCGCTGGCATATTCATCAAGGATGGACTCTATCTCCTGCTCGGTCAGGCCGCCTTTGGTGAGCTCGGCTCCGAGGTGGAGTTCCAGCAGGACATTGACGGTGCGGGAATTAACTGATGCCCAGTTATCTATCAAGTCCAACAGATGGCGGGAATCAACCGACTCGACCAAAGAGGCGTACGGCAGAACCAGTTTCAGTTTGTTGGTCTGGAGGTGGCCGATGAAATGCCACTCAATGTCCTGTGGAAGCTGGAGGGCCTTGGCGGCGAACTCCTGTGGACGATTCTCTCCGAAGCGGCGCTGGCCGGCCTGATAGGCGGTCAGGATGTCCGAGAACGGATGGAATTTGGAAACTGCCACCAGTTTCACCCCTGATGGCAGTTCCTTTTTGATGTTGTTCAGATTCTCTTCAATCATTCCGTAAAGAATTTTCGGGAATCAGGCATTTGTCTGAATATTCATTGAGCAGGATTAGCGGCGACCTTTCTGCTGCTCCCTCTGCATCTGGGCCTGCATCCTCTGAGCCTCTTCAAGACGCTGCTGCCATTTGCTCTTAGGCATCTTCTTGCCCTCGGTGGCCTTCAGTTTGGCGCGGATCTCGTCCGGATTCACGAACCACTTCCTGATCACCCAAGTCTCAAGCATCGTGATGAGGTTGGAGAGCAGATAGTAGTAGCTCAATCCGGCGGACAGGCTGTTACAAATGAAGAACATCATTATCGGCATCATCCACACACTCATAAAGCGCATCGAAGCCATCTGAGGATCATTAGCTCCAGGCTGTGACGCGGTCGTGATCTTCGAGTAGAAGAACATAGAGACGGCCATCAGCAGGGCGAACAACGAAAGGTGATCACCTATCAGCGGAATCCTTGTGCCAAAATCAATGATGGAGTCGTAGGCGCTAAGGTCATCAGCCCACAAGAAAGACTGCTGACGCAACTCGATGGATGCCGGGAAGAAGCGGAACATCGCCCACAGGATCGGGAACTGAAGAAGCATCGGCAGACAGCCGCCCATCGGGCTGATTCCGGCTCTCTTGTAAAGGTCCATCTGAGCCTGCTGCTTCTTGAGGGCATCTTCCTGCTTAGGATACTTCTCACTCAATTTGTCGATCTCTGGCTTGATGGCCTGCATCTTGGCTGATGAGGAGTACGACTTAAAGGAGAACGGAAGCACGACAATCTTGATGAAGATAGTCATCAACAGGATGATGATTCCGAAATTGGAGATGAACTTATGCAGGAAGTCGAACAGAGGGATGATCACGAACCTTGTGAACCAACCCACGAGCCAACCTCCCAGAGGGATAATCTTCTCGTATTTCTGGTCGAAAGACTTGAGGGTCTTGAAGTGGTTAGGGCCGAAGTAGAACTCAAACGGAACCACAGTCTCGTGCTGTCCCGGCTGGAAATCCATCCTCAAACGAGCCTCTCCCGTCATCAGGTTGTGGCTCTCGTCGTCCTCCGGAAAATAGTTCAATGCGAAATCAGCCGACGCGAACTCCTGCGGAGCCCTCATAATGGCCGAGAAGAACTGCTGCTGGAAAGCGAACCAAGACACCCTGGCATCCACACGCTTCTGCGCGTTGCGTCCCTTGGCGATTGCCTCAGGCTTCTTCTCACCATTGAAATAGTAGTCAAGTTTGGAGTACTGAACCTCGCCCTTGTAGCCCTTCTCCATTCTCGGTATGGTCACGAAATAGTCCACGTCGAAAGAGAAAACATTCTTCGGAATGACATTCTCCATCCCGACGAACGAGAGGAAGTTCTTCACTGAATATGACCCCGGGGCTATCGAATATCTCTGCTCGATGTAACCGCCACCGGCGAACGGCAGACGCATCGCGAGCGAGGTGTCAGTCTTCTCGGCGACCACGAAGTTGAAGTCAGCCGTGTTGATCGTCTCCCCGGCATAGATCTGAATATCATAGCGGCTCATCTCCGGCTTGAAAAGGTAAAGCTCGCCGCCGCCATAAGCGCTGTATTCCTTCAACTTGGCTGAATATGGCTGGGCACCTTTAGTTGTGAAGGTCACCTCGAACTTGTCGTTGGACAAGGCTACGATCTGAGCCTCTCCGCTGTGGGCGGCCTCTAGCAGGGAATCCTTGTAGATGCTCACCGGAGCGGCCACCTGGGCGATTGACGTCGTGTCGGCGGAAGCCCTCTGCGCTGCCTCAGCGGCGGCTATCGAGTCGGCCTGCATCTGCTTCACAAGCGCGATGGAATCCAACTGCGCCTGATATGCCGCCTGTTTCTGATACTGTTTGTTCTGATAGAAGGTAAAGCCGAACAGGAGCAAGCCTATCAGGACAATACCTGTGATTGTGTTCTTATCCATTCCTGATTACTTCTCTTCTTCGCTCTCCTCTGCCTTGCGGATCTTGGCCTCCAGATCCTTCAACTCCTGCTTTGCCGCATCAATCCTCTCCTGCATCTTCTGAATAAGTGGAGCGGAATTCTTGGACGACGAGAAGAAACCGATGTTGTTCTCGTAGGTGTCAATGTCCTGCTGAAGCTTATTGTACTGCTGCACAAGACGATCCTTCTCACTGAGCGGCTTCCTGGAGAATCCTCCGTTCCTGCCGCCGTTGCCAGAACCCTGTCTTGGAGCCCTAAGTGAGAAATCAGGGAACTTGGCCTGCATGGCCTCGGTGTAGGCTGCCTGGACGGCATCCTTCTCCTTGAACGGAACGAATCCTATTCCCTGCCACTTCTCGGCGAAAGAGTGGGCTGCCTCACGGTCAGCCGCGGCGTCGCCTGAGAGGGCATATTCATTGATCTCTTCGATGAGAGCCTTCTTGGCCTTGAGGTTGCCATGGAAGTCGTTCTCCGGCTTGACGTTCTTGTCGCGCTCGTTGAAGAACTCGTCGCATGCGGCGCGGAAACGCTTCCAGAGCTGCTCGGACTTCTTGCGAGGCACGGCGCCGATCTCCTTCCACTGTTTCTGCAGGGCGATCAGAGCCTCGGTGGTCTTCTTCCACTCCTTGCTGTCCTTCAGGGCCTCGGCCTGCTCGATCAGGGAGAGTTTCTTCTCCATGTTCTCGTTCATCGAGTCCTTGAATTGGGTGTAATATTCCCTCTTGCGGGTGAAGAACTTGTCGCAGGCGGCGCGGAAGCGATCGTAGATCTTCTGGTTCTCCTTCTTGGTGGCGAATCCGATGGTCCTCCAAGTCTTCTGGATCTCCTCTATCTCGTTGGAAAGAGAGTTCCACTCGTTGGAAGACTTCACTTCCTTCCCGGCGATGGCCTCAACCTGCTCGCAGAGTTTGGTCTTCTCGGCCAGATTCTCCTGCTGCTTCTCTTTCTGGCCCTCGAAATAGGCCTGATATTTCTTGTTTATGACGGCGGTGGCGGCCTTGAAGCGGTCCCAGATGGAATCACGGTACTCCTTCGCCACAGGGCCGAACTCCTTCCACTGCTCGTGAAGCTTCTGGAGCTCGCGGAAAGCCTCGACAACATTCTCGTTCTCGGAGAGTTTCTCAGCAGCCTCGCAGAATCCTTCCTTGGCCTCAAGATTCTTCTTGAAATCGAGATCCCTCAAATCACGGTTGATCTTCACCATATCGTAGAATTTCTCCACGTAGAACTGGTAAGTGTCATTCAGGTCACGGAACTTCGTGGCCGGAACCGGACCGATCTCCCTCCAGCGGTTCTGAAGATCACGGAAAGCCGGGAATGTGGAGTTCACGTCCTCCTGTTTCTCCACGAGGTTCTTAAGATCCTCGATCACTGCCTGCTTCTGGGCGAAGTTCTCCTCCCTCTGCGCATCCTGCTGGCGGTTATATTCTGCGCGTTCTTTCTTATAGTTGGCATAGACACCCTTGAAAGCGGTCTCCATGGCCTCGAACGGATTGTCCTTCACTTCCTCGGTCTGAGCCGCAGTGGTCACATCTTCAATGACATCCTCCCTTGACGACGGCTCGTCAACCTTCGCTCCAAAGCCGGCCTCAGCCTTCTCCTTTGAGAGTTTCTTGTAGAAAGCGGACTTGATGGCCTCAGCCTCCTTGTACCTCTTCATCCTGTCATCGGCCTGGGAAAGCTTGTCGAACCTGTCCGACAACTCGGCGAGCGTGAGACTTCCGAGATCAACCGGAATCTCTCCGCCTTCCTCGTTCCCGGCGGCGTCCTCACCACCGTCATTCACGTCAACCACCTCCTGCGGGACGTCCTCGGTCTTGTCAGCGACCGTCTCGACAGCCTCCTGCACCTCTGGATTTTCTACATTCTCATTGAGAGCCTTTGGAGCTTCCTCTACATCTGGGGTCTGTTTAACCTCAGGAATATTACCTTCACTCATAAAGCAGTTAAATTATAAGAGTTTCTACTATGGCAATCCTTAAAAACAACACGCGGATCCCCGCCAAGTCATTTATTAAAAATTACTAAGCGCAAATATACCTAAAAAAACAATTAAAAAGCCTATTTTTGCAAAAAGGAAAAATAATATTCTATGCGAATTGACATTCTTACAGTCGTTCCGGAACTTCTGGACAGCCCGCTGAGCCACTCGATTGTGGGGCGGGCGATCAAGAAAGGTCTGGTCGAAATACACGTCCACAACATCCGGAAATATGGTCTCGGCCCGCGCGCCACGGTGGATGACTACTGCTACGGCGGCGACGCCGGAATGGTGATGATGATCGAGCCAGTGGAGAAAATGATAGACGAGCTGAAAGCGGAGCGGGAATATGACGAAGTCATCTACATGTCCCCGGACGGCGAGCGTCTGACTCAAGGAATATCCAATGAGCTTTCCCTGAAGGGGAACCTTATCCTCCTCTGCGGCCATTATAAAGGAATAGACCATCGAATCCGCGAGCATCTGGTGACTCGGGAGATCTCCGTCGGCGACTACGTGGTCAGCGGCGGCGAGATTCCGGCCGCGCTTCTGGCGGACTCGATCGTGAGGCTGATTCCAGGGGCTCTTAGCGATGAGACCTCGGCCCTGAGCGACAGTTTCCAGGACGGCCTCCTCTCCCCTCCCGTCTACACCAGACCAGCCGACTACAAAGGATGGAAAGTTCCTGAGGTCCTGTTGAGCGGCAACCCGAAACTGATCCGCGAATGGCAGGACGAGCAGGCACTGGAAAGGACAAGGCTCCTCAGGCCGGAGCTACTCGGCAACGCAGGCGGAAAACACGATTAAGCGATCGTAAATAGGAAAGATTCTGAAAAATTTTCACAGTGAGGAATTACTGGAAAACATTGACAGTCAATACAAAAGGCGGTTATTAACGTAAAACGTTTAAAACTTTTCCGGAAAAAGCCTTGTTTAAACGTTTTTTTTGACTACTTTTGCAACACAAAAAATGTGAGAGTACATCACACTCTAACGACTATGACCTTCTTTCAAAATAAGGTAATACACTACTAACTAACCGAAAAAAGTCCGCAGCGATGTGGGCTTTTTTGTTTTCTGTGCATATTCCCTGTAAAGTGGGGTCAACCAGGACCAAGTACGGACCAAGTCTAAAGAAAGGGCACTGCCTTGTTAACTGAATTATGTTATTTTGCGCCAACGCCAAAGTCAACACTGCCGGCCAAAGAGGTTGTTTGCTGATAGCTTGCCACCGGTTGATTCAACAGTTTGTCCAGCGAGAGCATTGTTGGCCGGACAAAATGCAGAAAACATACGTTTTGTCCGGTCGGAGCACAATCTACCGGACGAACAGCACTGAGTAATTACAGGCGATGAGAATCTTACAAACGGCT
>DCCQ01000075.1 GCA_002314195.1 Bacteroidales bacterium UBA1077
GGAGATTATGTACTCGTAGTTGTCCATCACTCGCCGAAGAGTATCCTGCGTGTGGCAGGTCTGAGATAGTCGCCGATCAGAGACTTGAACGTCTCGTCGGTCAGGCTGATGAAGTAGGAGCCGTCCTTAGGTCCGATGGTGAACCCGCCGGCGACCTTCTTGGAAAACTCCGCTGTGACCCCGCCTTTGAGGATGCCCGCCAACTCACCGCTGACAAAAGGCTCAAGCTCTTTTTTAAGGCTTTCAGGGAGCACCACATTGAGGTCCACTGCCTCTTCGGCATTGAACTTCTCGGCCACCGCCTTGATCACTTCCTTGACAAAGTCGGCTGATGAGAGCGCCGATGCGACCTGCTTGTCTGTCATCTTTCCGACCATCAGGTTCTCGATGTCCTTCCTGGTGGCCTGGAGGCTCTGTACAGCGGCCATCTTCACGTCGCCCTCGACCTTGGTTTTGTAGTCTTCGGCGTCTTTCTGAGCCTTCTTGAGAATGGATTCGGCCTGTTTTTTGGCGTCCTCAATGATTTCGGATGCCTTCTCGTTGGCCTTGGCGAGGATGGCCTCACCCTCTTCCTTACCTTTTGACAGACCCTCCTTGTAGAGCTTGTCGGTCAGTTCCTGTAGCTTGTTTTCCATTTATATTATGTGTTGATTTTCCAAATCATACAAAGATAGTCAAAAGTGCTCTCATGCCAAAGTAATTTGATTAAACTTTTGAGGTTGTTTGCTGTATGAACAAATAAAGTTGAAGCGGATGCCTCAACTTTTTTGCTTAATATGTAGGAAACATATACTTTACGAGCGTTTCCCTGAAGTGAAGACGTTGTCTATGCAATTCTTATTATCCGAGGAAGCCGAGCAGGATTCCAGCAGCGACCGCAGAGCCGATGACTCCTGCCACATTCGGTCCCATGGCGTGCATCAGAAGGTGGTTGTTCGGGTCGAACTCCCTGCCTACGATTTCGGAGACACGCGCGCTGTCTGGCACGGCGGACACTCCTGCGTTGCCGATCAGTGGATTGATCTTCCGGTCGCCCTTGAGGAACAGGTTCCAGATCTTCACGAACAGAACTCCGCAGGTCGTGGCGATCACGAATGACAGCAGACCAAGGATGAATATCTTGACTGAGTTCCCGCTGAGGAATTTGTCGGCCTGGGTGGAGGCTCCGACGGTGAGACCGATGAGTGTCGTGACGACATCGATCAGCGGACCGCGCGCGGTTTCTGCCAGACGCCTTGTCACTCCGCTTTCTTTCAGAAGGTTACCGAAGAACAGCATTCCTAAAAGAGGAAGTCCTGAAGGCACGATGAATGCCGTGAGAAGGAATCCGACGATAGGGAAGATGATCTTCTCCTTCTGGCTGACCTGTCTTGCCGCCGGCATTCTGATCAGTCGCTCTTTCTTGGTCGTCAGCGCCAGCATGATAGGCCTCTGGATGACCGGTACAAGTGCCATGTAGGAATATGCGCTCACGGCGATCGCTCCCATCAGATCCGGGGCGAGCTGTGAGGAGAGGAATATGGCTGTAGGGCCGTCTGCTCCTCCGATGATGCCAATGGCTCCGGCTTGGTTCGGGTCGAATCCAAGAGCAAGGGCGAGAAGGTAGGCTCCGAATATTCCCATCTGGGCTGCGGCTCCGATCAGAAGCAGCCTCGGCTGGGAGATCAGGGCGGAGAAATCAGTCATCGCACCGATTCCAAGGAATATCAAAGGTGGATACCAGCCCTGCTTGACTCCTTGGTAAAGAATATTCAGCACGGAGCCGTCCTCATAGACTCCGATGTTCAGTCCCGGAAACATCGGGATGTTGCCGATGATCATTCCGAATCCGATCGGAACGAGCAGGAGCGGCTCCCATTCCTTCTTGATGGCCAGCGTGATGAACACAATGCCGATCAGAATCATCACGAGATTCTGCCAAGTCGCGTTGGCGAATCCGGTGAAATACCAGAACTGTTTTAGGCTTTCGAATATGATGTCCATCCTTCTATGCTATCTTGACGATTTCGGCACCTTCGAGGACTGAGTCTCCCTTGTTCACGAGGATGGCGGTGACGGTTCCGTCAGCCGGAGCCTGGATCTCGTTCTCCATCTTCATAGCCTCAAGGACGGCCACTTTCTGACCGGCCTTCACTGCCTGGCCTTCTTTGACGGAAACCTCGATGATCACGCCTGGGAGAGGGGATGTCACCGGTTTGCCCGCTCCTGAAGGGGCTGCCGGTTTTGGTGCCGGGGCAGCGGGTGCTGAGCTTGTCGAAGCGGCCGCTGTCGTTGCAGGTGCCTGGACTGGTTTCTGGACAGGAGCCGGAGCGTTTTCCATCTCTACTTGATATGTCGCTCCGTTCACCGTCACATCCGCGATGTTCCCTTCCACTGAATTGATCTCAACGTTATACTCGTTGCCGTTGATTTTGAATTTGTACGTTTTCATGTTATTATATTCTTTTATTATCTTGGTGATTGTCTGAAATTCTGCGTCTTGTCGTTCCAGTTGCTTGACTGGGACGGACGGATTGTGATGACGAAGCTTTCCTCGTCGTGGATTCCTCCACCGAGATAGTCGTCAAGCGCCATCGCGATGGCCGCATAGACCTCTCCTCCGAATTCCTGCGAGAGCGCCATCGAAATCGCGGCGGCAACCTCCGGAGTCATATTCCCGCTTTTCGCTGGTTTTGCGGTCTTTGCCGGTTTTGGAGCCGCCGCTTTTTTGTTGGCGTTGCCGATCCAGCCGAAGATGAACGCAAGGATTGTGAGCGCGATGAACACGGTTGAGACTGAAATCAGGGTGAGAACCCATCCGTGCGGGTCCTTCTCCTTCATTATCTGGCTGTTGGTCTTTGCGTCCACATCCCCGTTGTAGGATCCGGGAGTCGGTTTGTCAGTGATCTTTGTCTCGAAATCCATCATCTTCACTCCGACAGGAACCTTTACAACCGAACAGTCAGCCGGAAGGTCAGCGGGGATGTCGATGGTGTCGATGATGGTGCGTCCGTCATTGCTGACGAGGTAGATTGTGGAACCGTTGCGCAGGGTGAAATTCGTGTAATATGTTCCCTGAGAGGCGTTTCCGCTTGCGTAGAAGACAACGCTCTGTCGTGGCTTCAAAGTTGTCGAAACGTCTGAAGCGGGAATATGATACTTCCGCAGGTTGTCCTTGTCGTCGGACAGGTAGCAGCCGGCGAACTTCACGCTTCCGTAGGAATTGTTGAAGATCTCGATCCAGCCTGTCCGCTGTCCGTAGCCGTCCGTAAGCCCGTTCGTGTTCTCCACGAGGACCTCTCCGATTCTAAGATCCGCCAGGTTCTGGGCACTGAGATCCAGTCCGGAGAGCAGAAGGACGACCGATAAAAGTAATTGTCCTAATCTCTTCATAATCACTACAGAGGAAGATTATCGTGTTTCTTCGCAGGCATCTGCTGCTTCTTTCCGGCCAGTTGTTCGAGGGCTCTGATAATGCGGAAACGTGTGTTGCGAGGCTCGATCACATCGTCGATGTAGCCTTTCTCCGCGGCCTGATAAGGATTGTTGAAGAGTTCTTCGTACTCCTCTTTCTTTGCGGCTCGGATTTTCTGCTGTTCAGCTGGATCCTCGACAGCCTTGATGTCTTTGGCGTAGAGCACATTGACGGCTCCGTCGGCTCCCATCACCGCAATCTGTGCGGAAGGCCAGGCATAGACTAGGTCGGCGCGCAGATGCTTGCTGCTCATTACGATGTAGGATCCACCGTAGCTCTTGCGGAGCTCAACCGTGACCTTAGGGACTGTGGCCTCACCGTAGGCGTAAAGCAGTTTGGCTCCGTTGGTGATCACTGCCCCGTACTCCTGCTGGGTTCCCGGAAGGAATCCCGGCACATCAACCAGCGAGACGATCGGGATGTTGAACGCGTCGCAGAAGCGCACGAAACGGGCACCCTTGCGTGAGGCGTTGATGTCCAGCACCCCGGCGAGCATCCTAGGCTGGTTGGCCACGATGCCTACACTGCGGCCGTTCATGTGTGCGAATCCCACGATGATGTTCTTGGCGAAATCCTTGTGGATCTCGAAGAACTTCCCGTCATCCACGATGCTCGTGATGACCTTGTACATGTCGTAGGCTTGGTTCGGGTTGTCCGGAATGATTTCGTTGAGGAAGTCGTCAACCCTGCTGACAGGGTCGTTGGTTGGAACCCTTGGCGCCTCCTCCATGTTGTTCTGAGGAATGTAGCTGAGGAGTTCCTTAATTGTATTGATTCCTTCCTGCTCGTTCTCGGCTGCGAAATGTGCAACGCCGCTCTTTGAGGCGTGAACGCTTGCGCCACCGAGTTCCTCCTGTGAGACAACCTCACCAAGGACGCTCTTAACGACAGCCGGGCCGGTGAGGAACATGTAGGATGTGTTCTTGACCATAACGGTGAAGTCAGTCAGGGCAGGGGAGTAAACCGCTCCTCCGGCGCAAGGACCGAATATTCCTGAAATCTGCGGAACGACTCCGGATGCGAGGATATTCCTTTCGAATATCTCCCCGTAGCCCGCAAGCGCATCGACTCCTTCCTGGATTCTCGCTCCGCCAGAGTCGTTGAGGCAGATGAACGGAGCACCGTTGCGGGTCGCCAGATCCATCGCCTTGCAGATCTTCTCCGCCATTGTCTTTGAGAGCGATCCACCGGAGACGGTGAAATCCTGGGCGGCCACATAGACCAGACGGCCATCTATCGTTCCCTGTCCGGTGACAACTCCGTCTCCGTCAAAGTGCTGTTTCTCCATTCCGAAGTTAGTGCAGCGGTGACGGACAAACATATCGAATTCCTCGAAGCTTCCTTCGTCAAGCAGCAGTGCGAGACGTTCTCTCGCTGTCAACTTGCCCTTCTCGTGCTGGGCGTCGATCCTTTTCTGGCCTCCGCCCATCCTGGCAGCGGCTCTGCGCTCAACCAGTTTCTTGATGTTATCCTGCTGGATGCTCATACTTTCTGTACTTTAATCAAATATTCAGAATCACAAATTTATCAAGAATCCCCATTCATTCAAAATTCCTGCCCGCAAAATCGTAAAATTCCGTCTCTTGTGGTAAAATGCTGGTTTATGGATATAAAAAAAGTGCCCCTCGATGGAGGGACACTTCTCTATAAAGATGTAAACATTACTCCGCCGATTTCAGCGTACTGTAGACGTTGGTGACATCGTCATCGTCCTCAAGGAGACCGGTGAGCTTGTCAAGTGTCTCGCGCTGCTCGGGAGTGACATCCTTGAGATCCACGTTAGGGATTCTCTCGAAACCTCCGGAGATGAGTTCGTAGCCGTTGTCCTCGATGTACTTCTGAATCGCTCCGTAAGACTCGTACGCGCCGTAAATCACGACATCCTTTGTGATCTCTCCGTCCTTGTCCTCCTGCTCCTCGATGAACACCTCAGGGTCGTCATCGCAGTCGCACAGGGCGAGCTGGAGCTCGTCGATGTCCATCCCTTCCTTATACTTGATACGGAACACGCACTTGTGGTCGAACATGAAACTTACGCTGCCGCTGGTGCCGAGAGAGCCGCCGCACTTTGTGAAGTAGCTTCTGACATTGGCCACGGTGCGGGTGTTGTTGTCGGTCGCAGTCTCAACGAGATAGGCGATTCCGTGAGGACCGTAACCCTCGAACACAACCTCCTTGAAGTCTCCCTGGTTCTTCTCCAGCGCTCTCTTGATGGCCTTCTCGACGTTGTCCTTAGGCATGTTCTCGCTCCTGGCCTCGGCCATAAGAGCCCTGAGCCTGGAGTTGCCGACCACGTCTGGTCCTCCTTGCTTCACTGCTATGGTGATTTCCTTGCCGATTTTGGTGAAGGTTTTGGCCATATGGCCCCACCTTTTCAGTTTTCTTTCCTTTCTGAATTCAAACGCTCTTCCCATATTCTAACTAACCTATTTGGTCTGGTTCTCGATGCGGGTGATGTACTTATCGATGTCGTAGCCTTCCGGAGAATTTGCGTACTGGTCCTTTATCTTCTTGTAAAAGGTGAGGGCCTTAGCGTTGTCTCCGAGTTCCTCGCAGGTCACGCCGGCCTTAAGAAGATAAGATGCCGCGAACATGTTGTCAGCGGTGGCGGCAGCCTTCTCAAAGTAGCCTACAGCTTCGCTGTACTTCTCCAGTCCAACGTAGGCATCGCCGAGGCATCCTGTGGCACGTGCCGCAAGAATGGCATCCTTGCCGTTGTACTTCTTCAGGTAGTCGATGGCCTCCTGATAGTTTCCGAGTTGGAGTTCACATATTCCCGCATAGAGATAGACATCCTTACCGCCCTTGGCTCCGAAATCGTTGATTATCTGAGCGAAACCAAGCACGTTGCCGTCACCGTTGAGTGCAAGTTCGAACTCGCCGTTGCGGAAGTTGGCCTCGGCCGCCACCATCTGGTCCGTTGCTTCCTCACTCTTAGGCTGGACATAGAATTTCTGATAGGCAACCAATGCCAGGGCAATCACCACCAAGGCGATCAGAGTGCCGTAGATTGTCTTTTTGTTTTCACGGAAGAACTGGTCGGTCTTGGACACGGTCTCGATGACCTTCTCCTCGCGCTCCTGCTCTTGCTCCTTTAAAATTGCATCTTGCTTTGACATTTTTATAAAGTTTTTGTTATTATCGGATAATAGTCCGCAAAAATAGAAAAAAATGTTTAATCCTGCAATTATTGAAAGCCCTATCTCGTTTTCCACGAAAATGACTATCTTTGTCTTCAGCAAGCGGCAAAAAGTAAGTTGCTTCAGATTAAGAAACTGTTTTGATTTGTTTGAAATGTTCTTTGAGGTGAAAAATTCTTCATTTTCTTCCCGCTTCTTCAGTCAGATAGCACCGCTATCCTCCTTGGAAGAC
>DCCQ01000040.1 GCA_002314195.1 Bacteroidales bacterium UBA1077
GACGGAATCCTCTACACTGACTATCTGGAAGGCAAACAATAGCCTTCATTATTATTCCTTATTTAAGTCTGAATGCCGTGGATCGTTTGGAGTTCCACAACACGATATTGGCATAAGCGCTTACCTTGTCTTGCTTGGAACTTCGTCATTCAGGCTTGCGCTTCTACTTTCCGCGTCTGGAATACAATATGAAGAACACCAGCAAAGATGTCACAAATGTGGATAGTCCTATCGCACAGTTCCAGGAGTTCGGCAGTCCAAGTCCAATCTTGGCCACGCAGATGTAAGTCGTGCAGACTGCCGTCATGAACGCTGCCGGAATCATGGTGATCAAGTAAGTCAGTCCTTTCTTGGATTTCACCAGATAGGCCGTGGCGGTCCACAACATGAACACCGCCAGAGTCTGGTTGGCCCATCCAAAGTACCTCCAGATGACATTGAAGCCGTTCTCATCCGCGATGTTGTACCAAAGCAGAAGTCCGGCGATAAGGAAAAGCGGAATGCTGATCAAAAGCCTGTTTACGATAGGCTTCTGGTTAAGGTGAAGGAAATCAGCGACTATCAAACGGGCGCTTCTGAACGCCGTGTCACCGCTCGTGATCGGTGCGGCGACGACACCAAGAATGGCCAGAACACCGCCCAAAATGCCCAGCCAACCTTTGGAAACCTTGACAACCACATCAGGAGCCGCGGCGGTAACGGTCGCTCCAACCTCGGCTGCGCCTCCGTCAAAGAAGAACCATGACGAAACCGTAGCCCAGATCAACGCCACAATGCCCTCGGTGATCATCGCTCCGTAAAACACCGGCCTGCCAAGTCTCTCATCAGACACGCAGCGGGCCATAAGGGGACTCTGCGTCGCATGGAAACCACTGACAGCGCCACAGGCGATGGTGATGAAAAGGCAGGGGAATATCGGTTGTCCGCTCAGAAGGCCCTTAGACTCACCGAGGTTGCCGAGCCCATCCCACAGTTCAGGAAGCGAAGGCCATTTGACAAACAGGCAGACCATCAGAGCCAAAGCCATGAATATCAAAGCGAAAGCGAAAATCGGATAAATCCGTCCGATGATCTTGTCAATCGGCATCAGCGTGGCCAAAAGGTAATATAGGAATATCGCGCCGACCCAGATCATGATCGAACCACGGCCACCGTCACCGGCGACGTCACCGAGAATCAATGCGGGGCTGAACACGAACACTGTCCCGACAAGCATCAGCACGATGATCGAGAACGCCAGTATGAATGTCTTAGTGCCTTTGCCAAGATATTCCCCGACAAGATCAGGCAGTCCGGCTCCGCCGTTCCGTATCGAGAGCATTCCTGTCATGTAGTCGTGCACCGCCCCGGCGAAGATGCAGCCCAGGACTATCCATAGATAGGCCGATGGCCCGAACTTGGCTCCCATGATGGCTCCGAAAATCGGTCCGGTCCCCGCAATATTCAGGAATTGAATCATATAGACCTTCCATGCTGGCATAGGAATATAATCGACTCCGTCCGCCTTGGTTATGGCCGGAGTCTTACGGGCATGATCCGCTCCGAACGCCCGCTCTACGAATTTCCCATAAAGAATATACCCGACAACAAGTGCCGCTAGGCTGATCAGAAATGAAAACATGATATCAGTTGTTATTGACTTTCCAAGGTTGCCGCAAACGGAGGCATTGTTGATGCCACAAAGCTTCGCGATGACAAATTTACACAAATAACGAATATGCCGAAACAAAATATTCGTAAAAATTTCTTTCCGTCAATATGTCAGACGGGCGGATATAGCCTGATTTTTGAATCAAGCGCACCCCGTGACTAATAAGAATTCTTATGAAATTTGTTGAATATCCAGAAGACAAGAAAACCGGATCCCCTAAGGGAACGGAGGGACAGATCCGTGGCGGAAGGCTTCCGAACGGGAATATGTTCTGGACGATGGTGCTGATGTTCGCGTTTCTTGCGCTGATCAACACTTTCCTGTTCCCCGGCAGCAGGGGCAGCAGCGTGGTGGAGACCGACTACGGAACATTCATCTCCGATGTGGACAAAGGCTTGGTCTATGATGTCGTGATTGAAGGCGACAAGCTGCTCTACTCAAAGAGCGCCCCGCTCACTTATCAGGAAAAACTCAAGGGAAAGAGGGACACGACATACGTGACCGGAGCCGTTTCTGATCCCGATTTCGTCAAACGTCTGTCAACAGCGCACAGCCCCAACAAGGACGGGAAGATCCGTTTTGTGAAAAAGCTCGGTCAGGAGAAGTCTCCGCTCCTGGACTTTATCCTATGGTGGGTGCTGCCCGGAATGCTGATGTACTGGGTTTTCAGTTCCGCTTTCAAACGTCTAGGCGGAACGGGTCAGGGTGGCCTGATGGGCAATTTTATGCAATTCGGCCAGAGTGGCGCGCGACTCTACGCGGAGAATGACATCAAGACTCGTTTCTCTGATGTCGCTGGGCAGGACGAGGCAAAGGACAACCTTATGGAAGTCGTCGATTTCTTGCACAACCCGAAGAAATATAACGATATAGGAGCCCACTTGCCGAAAGGTGTCCTTCTGGTAGGGCCTCCGGGAACAGGCAAGACATTGATCGCAAGGGCTGTCGCCGGAGAGGCCGGAGTGCCGTTCTTCTCGATGTCCGGTTCGGAGTTCGTACAGATGTTCGTGGGAATGGGCGCCGCCAAAGTCCGTGATCTTTTCAGTCAGGCTCAGGCCAAGGCTCCTTGTATTGTGTTCATCGATGAGATAGACGCTATTGGAAAAAGTCGTGAAAACAACATAGGCGGCGGTAACGACGAGCGGGAACAGACTCTCAACCAGTTGCTTACCGAGATGGACGGTTTTGACAGCAACAAAGGCGTCATCATTCTCGCCGCCACCAACAGACCGGACAGTCTGGACAAGGCACTTCTGCGCCCGGGACGTTTCGACAGAAGGGTCCAGATGGAACTTCCTGATTTGCAAGGCAGAAAGGCAATCCTTAAGGTTCATTTGAAGGACATCAAGCACGAAGACATAGATCTTGACTTGATCGGACGCGCCACAGCAGGTTCCTCCGGGGCGGAATTGGCCAACATAGTCAATGAGGCCGCCTTGAGAGCCGTAAGGCTTGGCAAGAAAGCCGCCACGACCGAGGATCTTGAGGAGAGTGTCGAGGTCGTGATGGCCGGTGAGCAAAGAAAGAACGCTGTGATCTCACCGGAGGAGAAGAAGATCATCGCCTATCACGA
>DCCQ01000066.1 GCA_002314195.1 Bacteroidales bacterium UBA1077
CAAACAAATCAAAACAGCTTCTCAGTCATTAAGTTTAATATTCACAAGTAAAGGTAATTCAGCCAATGGCAATGACACACAAAAGGTGTATGATATTATCTATTCCTTGTCAAAATACCCTTTCTTCAGGCTTTTCCGGGAAGCACCGAGGCGGCGGAGTCTGTAGTATCTTTCACGGCTGGCGCCTTCTCTCTTCCACATTTCTTTTGTGCCTTCTTCATCTGATGGGAAGTTCAATGCTTTGCTTATGCCCATTTGGCTCGCAACTTCAACCGCTTTCTGATTCGCTCCTATGTGGGCAAAAGCCCAATCTTTTTCGCTAAGCCTTTCTACCAAGGCCTTTATGCTTTCCGCATCATATTCACAGGAAGTGTTTGAAAGATATAATAACCCATCCTCCTGCTTGTTTCGGGTAGGAGGATGGGTTGCGGTTGGTTATTTACCACGTGTTATGCTCTACGCCTGAATGCTAACGTTCGATGAAGAGTGGATCAGCGGCCAGATAGTTGCCGGTCGGGGTGAAGGTCGGAGTGGCGATCTTCACTTTTTTCACGAGAACCGGGACCTCAGCGTTGCGGGCGGCGATGATGGAATATGTTCCTTTCTCGGTGGCCCAGCCGGAGCGGGACTCATCGTAGGAGGCCAGAAGACTCTTCGGGACGCGCACCTCAACTGTCTGGGACTGACCAGGGGCGAGATTCCCGGTCTTAGTGAATCCTTTAAGCTCACGCGCTGGTTTGTCCATGTCTTTTCCCGGAGCCTTGACGTAGATCTGTACGACCTCCTTTCCGGAATATTTGCCGGTGTTCTCCACGGTCACGTTGACGACATAGTCTTCTCCAGCATCTTCCACTGTCATTCCGCTGTACTTGAACTCGGTGTAGCTTAGGCCGAAGCCGAACGGGTAGGCGGTGCGGACCTTGTCGGTGACGTAGTACCTGTAGCCGGAGTAGACGCCTTCACGGTAGTTGACATAGTCGATGTTCTCAAGATCGTACCGTTTAGTGACTCCGATAGGTGCCGGACGGTAGAACGAGTAGTTGACCGGTTTGTCAGTGAGAATCTGAGGCATGGTGCCAGCGGTCGGGTCATCGTAGTAGCTTACAGGAATGCTCATCGGAAGCCTTCCGCTTGGCGTCTTCTCGCCGGAAAGCACGGACGCTATGGCGTGACCTGCCTCGCAGCCAGGCAACCAGCTGACTACCACGGCATCGGCCATGTCCTGCCAAGCGGTCATGTCCACGATTCCACCAACGTCCAGCACGACAATCAGCTTCTTCCCTTCGGCATGGAAAGCCGCTGAAACTTCTTTGATAAGCCTCATCTCGTCAGCGGACAACAGATAGCTGAACTGGTAAAGCCTGTCCTTTCCTTCTCCGAATATCCTCCCGATTGTGATGACGGCCTTGTCTGCTTCCTTTGCTGCGTTAGCCAGAACGGCTTTTGACGGCAGAGCCTCGGCTGGGCGTTCAGCGTCCACGAACCACTGGTTGAACTTGCTGTTGATCCTGCGGGTGTTGAACTTTTCGTATTTGAGGCAGTCATTGTAGAAGTCGTCTGTGGCCTTGTCAAGTCCGAATCCCGCGTCAGAAAGTCCCTGCTTAAGGTTTATCACATAAGAGCCGTTGACGTTGCCGGCTCCGGTCCCCCCGGTGATGAACTCGTATGAAGTCACACCGAACAATGCGATCTTGGATTCAGGAGCCAAAGGAAGAGACTCAGAGTCATTCTTCAGCAGCACGATACCTTCCTCAGCGGCCTTGCGGGCCACGGAGGCATTCTTCTCAAGGTTCGGTTTGTTGGAATATTCATACCCTTTGAAACGAGGGCATTTGACGATGAGCCTCAGAAGCCTTGTCACGGCAGTGTCAACAGCGGACATCGGCAACGATTCGTCGTCCATGGACTTGACGAGACGCTTGTAGTGCTCATCGCTGCCCGGCTGGATCATGTCGTTGCCGCTTGCGACCATCTTGTCTGAATATAACCCCGCGGCCCAATCTGTCATGACCACTCCTTTGTAGCCCCAGTCATCCCGAAGCACACCTGTGGCAAGATCGTGATTCTCAGCGGCAAGAGTGCCGTTGATGTAGTTGTAGGAAGTCATGACGGTCCAAGGATCGCTTTCCTTGATGGCGATCTCGAAATTCCTGAGATACAGCTCTCTCAAGGCTCTTTGTGACACCCTTGTGTCAAGGTACAACCTGTTGAGCTCCTGATTGTTGGCGGCGAAATGCTTGATGGATGTCCCGACTCCTTGGCTCTGGATTCCACGGATGTAGCCGGCGGCGATCTTGCCGGCCAGCAGAGGATCCTCGGAGTAATATTCAAAGTTTCTTCCGCACAGCGGATTGCGCTGGATGTTGATGCCGGGGGCAAGGAGAACGTCCACGCCATATTCAAGAACCTCGTTGCCGATGGCCTCACCGACTTCCTCGACAAGCGAAGGGTTCCAGGTGGAGGCCAGAGAGGTCCCTATCGGGAACTTGGTGCAGGGACGGTCGTCAATCCTTACTCCTGCAGGGCCATCGGCCAGCACAATCGCCGGGATTCCGAGCCTTTCGACCGGATGAGTCGTCCCGGCTGCACCTTTCACATAGAGAGTAGTGTAGCCAACGCCAGTAAAAGCCTTGGCACCGCTGCCGACCAGTAGGGCAGCCTTCTCCTCAGTCGTCAACTCGTTGACAATCTGAGAAATGTTGTCACCGTTCAGCTTCAGTGGCGAGCCAGCGAGCAGAACGGTGACCAAAAGTGAACCTATCATCATGAATTATGACCTGTCCATCATTGTGAATATCCTTCCGCGAACCTCCTCGATGGTCCCTGTGCCATCGATCTCCTCGTATTTTCCGGCCTTCTTGTAGTACTCTACAAGCGGTTCGGTCTTCTCGTGGTAGGTCTTGATGCGGTTGTTGATTGTCTCGTCCTTGGCATCATCCGCACGGCCTTCGATGGCGGCTCTGTGCTTGATGCGCTCCTTGATCATCGTGTCAGGGATCATGATGGAGACAACAGAGGTGACAGCCTCACCGTTCTTGGCGAGCATCTTGTCAAGAGCCTCGGCCTGTGCGATTGTGCGAGGGAATCCGTCAAGAAGGAAGCCGGACACTCCGGTAACAGTCTTGAACTTGTTCTCGATCATGCCTTCGACAACCTCGTCCGGGACAAGCTCACCGGCATCGATCAGAGCCTTGGCCTTGAGTCCGAGATCTGTGCCCTTAGCGATCTCACCCCTGAGAAGCTCTCCTGTGGAGATGTGGCAGAGATTGTACTTTTCAACCATTGCAGAGGCCTGAGTGCCTTTCCCGGCACCCGGAGGGCCAAATAGAATAAAATATTTCATATCTGTGTCCAATACATAAATATCTTTGAGATTTCTTCCAAGCTCGTTGTAGTCAAGGCCGAATCCGACGATGAAGTCATCAGGAATCTCCATGGCAACATAGTCAAGCTTCACATCCTTTGTGTAGGACGCCGGTTTGAGGAGCATCGTGCAGATCTTGGTCTCGGCTGCCCCCTTCTCCTTAAGAATCTCCTTAAGCTCCACGATGGTGTTCCCGCTGTCCACGATGTCCTCCACAACGATGACTCGCTTGCCTTCAATGCTTCTTGTCAACCCCATCGTTTCCCTGACCTTTCCGGTCGTGTGCGTCCCGTCGTAGGAAGAAAGCTTGATGCAGATAAGCTCGCAGTTGAACGAGAGTCTCTTCATCAGTTCGGAAGTGAACATCAGGGATCCGTTAAGGACACAAAGGAGTACCGGGCAGTCTGTACATCCATTGAAGTCATGGTTAATCTTCTCGGCCACATTGTCGATGGCTTTCTCAAGTCGCTCGTTTGTAATGAACGGCTTGAAAGACTTGTCAAATAGTCTGACGTTGCTCATTGCGGTTCGTTCTTTATTGTATAGAACAAAATTAAGTATTATTCCTTAAATAAACAGAAAAATCAAGCCTATGTTTTATTTTTCTTTTCGTTTTTTACGTTTATTAACCTTAACTTGCCGGCCTGAACCTGAACGTGAAGGAAATGCTGCCCATAGGGCATAAATATCACTAATCATGAATATGTTGAAAAACTTCATTGCCGCGCTGTTGGCGCTGACGGCTGTCTCTATGAATATGACCGCTCAATCTGATGAGCGTATGATGGCGATGCTCTACCTGTGCGGAGTTGATTCCGAGGAGGAACTGGACGAGCAGGAGGAGGAGCGGTTCGCTGTGCTGGCCTCCCACCCATTGAAAATCAATATCGCTTCGAGAAACCGGATGGTCTCAAGCGGACTCATGAGCCAGTATCAGGTGGCGAGCCTCATTGACTACCGCTCTCGGAACGGTGATGTGCTTTCCGTCTCCGAGCTTGCTGCCGTAAACGGTTTCGGAGAGGATTTCGCCAATGCTCTCAAACCTTTCATCTCGTTTACCTCCAACGCTTTGCCCGGACAAGTCATATCAGATACTAAACGCTTGTCTCACGAGGCTCTTGTCCGTTCCGCTGTCAAAGGAGATGCTTTTAACTATGGTGCAAAGTACAGAATGAATTACGGTGAGGCACTCGAAATTTCATCAGCGACCCGGACGAAATATTCCGACAAAGAGCAATTTCCTCCCTCCGCATGGTCTATGAATATGGCATATTATGGAAAAAGGCGTTTGGGCAAGGTCATCGTCGGAGACTTCAACGCGCGCTTCGGCCAAGGATTGGCTCTGTGGAGCGGAATGTCCATGTCTGGGCTCTCCACCTCATCATCGTTCAGCAGACGTCCTTCTGGTTTGTCGCCTTCTGGGTCATGGTCAGGGATTGGAAGCCATAGGGGAGTGGCGGCTGATTTTTCGTTTGGCCCTAGGACCCTTTCAACTTTTGTGTCTTTCCCCGGTCTTCGTTCATGGTGCGAAAACGGGAAATCTCCGGAAATTGCCCTGATGGTTGGGGCAAACGCTACTCGCTACTCTCGAAACGGGCAATTCTCTCTTACCGGTTACTTCCAAACAGAGCCAATGAATATGTCAGCCAAACTTCAGACCGGGAAATTGTCCGGAGATTTCCGCTACTCGTGGCGTGGAGTTGATTACTCCGGAGAGGTTGCATGGGATTTTGGTGGGCAATGCCTTGGAGCCATCCTTGGAACAGTGATTCCTTTGGGCGATGAATGGAAACTCTCATCTGTTGTGCACAGTTATCCATCGGAGTTCTCTTCAGATTACACAGGAGGAATACATAGTTGGACTAAGACTTCTGATGAGCATGGCATCGCCTTGGGACTGGAGAAGGCAGGGGTTTATCTCACGGCTGACATTGCTGTCAAGGATAAAGATAGGTCCAGAAGGCAGTTACGGGTTCTGTTCAAACTGCCGTTTCAGCTTACAAACACCTCGGTCCTGTCTGTGAAGATTACCGAGCGGTTCCGCCCTTACGAGGAAATCCTAAAATACCGGACGGGGGCAAGGTGTGATCTGGATTGGTCAAGCTCAGGACTGTCAGCGCGTTACGGCCCGTCGGACAAGCCGGCATGGAAGTTCAGGGCCAGGATTGAGGGGCTTCTGTGCCGTTCACTGGCGGGCCTTGCCTATCTTGAAGGCGGGCGTAAAACAGATATGTTCAGCGCCTATCTTCGAGGCACCATATTCATTGTCGATAATTGGGATGACCGAATATATTCCTATGAACGGGACGCTCCGGGTAATTTTACGGTCCCGGCCTATTACGGGCGTGGGTGGAGCCTGTCCGCTGTGTCAGGATGCAGATTCCGGTTTGGCGGTGGAAAGGTTTTGAAACTGTATTTCAGAGCCTCGACAGTTGTATATTCATTCATGAAAGAGCCTAAACCATCGGTTTCGGAGGGAAAGATTCAGGCCGTGATGACATTTTGACCACTATTTAGGAATCCTGATTTTCATCCCTGGCTTGATGTTCTCACCTATTCCGTTGAATTTCATGATCTTTTCGGCTGTCATGCCAGGGAACTGCTTTGCGATGCTGTAGAGAGAGTCGCCTGCTTTCACGGTGTAGTCTGTGTAGTTCAGCTGGCTGGAGGCCGATTTGACGGCAGATGCGGTCGGAGCGCCGCCTCCTTTGTAGATACGGATTTTCTGCCCGATGCTGAGGTTTGTGCTCCTGAGGTGATTCCACTTCTTGAGCTGGTTCACGGTGACATGATACCTAGCCGCAATCTTTCCCAACGTGTCACCTTTCTTGACCTTATAAGTGATTGTGCCTCCTGAATATGTCTCACCGGAAGAACGCTTCGAGTCATCCACCAGAGTCTGTGGGTTGAGATATTCAGAAGCCTTGTAGGTGTAGATCGAGTCCTCATGGGCCACGAAGTCGCTGGAGTAGTTGTAAGGGATTCGGAGAATGTAAGTCTTGCTGTCTCCTGGAATCACATCTTTGATGTACTGCGGGTTAAGGTTTCTGAGTTCGTCAACCGATATTCCGACCAATTCGCTTATCTGCTTGAAATGCAGGTTCTTGTGGATTTCGAAGGTGTCCAGTTGCGCCGGCATCTGCATGTTTGCCGGGGTCAGTCCGTACTCCTTGCTGTAGTGGATGGCGTACATCGCACCCACAAACGCAGGCACGTAGCCTCTGGTCTCTCGCGGAAGATAGTCATAGACTGACCAGAAATCCCTCTTGCCTCCGTTCCTGCGGATGGCCTTGTTGATGTTGCCTGAGCCGCAGTTGTAGGAAGATATTGCCAGGTTCCAGTCTCCGAAAACGTTGTAGGAGTCTGTCAGGTAGCGCGCCGCAGCGTCGGCTGACTTGAACGGGTCAAGCCTCTCGTCCACGAACGAGTTGATTTCCAGTCCGTAAAGTTGGGCGGTTCTGAACATGAACTGCCACATCCCTTTCGCTCCGGCCCTGGAGACGGCCACCGGGTTCAGCGCCGACTCGATTATGGCCATGTACTTGAGCTCGTCCGGAAGGTTGTACCTGTTGAATGTCTCCTCGAAAATCGGCATGTAGTACTGGCAGAGCCCCAGGATGGTGCCCATCTTGGTCGGCATCTTTTCCGAATAGAGGATCATGTAGTTGCGGACCTTGTCGTTGTAGGGTAGTGTGATGAATGAGTTCATCTTCTCAAGGCGGGATTTCATCACATCGTCGGGGACGTTGGACGTGAACCTGACTGAATCCATGTCGTAGCCTTTGCCTTCATTGTTCTTTCGGGCCTGACGGTGCAGGTACCAGATGCTCAGGAGACTGTCGGTGACCTCCTGCGTGTAGTCTTCCGGGGTCAATCCGGCAGCGGTCTTGAGCTTGTTCTCCTCATAGACATCAATCATCTCATCCGCTATGCTGTCTTTCAGAATGCTTTCCCGTTTCAGTTTTTCCAAGGCTCTCTCAAGGGAATCTACCCGTTGTTTGAGTTCCTGATTCTCTTCCTTGATCTTTTTCCTGAATACCTGTGCTCCTGCGTTTCCTTGCGACAGAATGAGCATGAGCAGTATGACGGCCAGCGTGGCGAATGTGGTTTTTCTCATCCTTTGGAACTCTGTTTTAAAATCTAAGACCGACTTTGATCCCTATCGCATTGTCCCCGAAAGCTCCCATGCCGAAACTCATCGGAGGAACGGAACGGGCAGGGGACGCCATCGCATATTCATTATATGGCGGAATATATTCATTGTAGGGCGATATGACGGTCGGCGTGACCTTCAAGGTGAGGTCATCGTTCATTTCAAAGTCCTGCATATAGGCGAACACGTTGGCATCAATAATCTGAAGCAGATAGCTGCCGACTATGGCGACCACCGAATAGTCCCTGTACCTGCGGTAGACATTACGGAAATATAGCGCCCTTTCCGCAGGAATGCTCCCTTGGTAGCTTCCGTCCGTCGCCGTCGCCTCGTTGTGGATTCGCTTGTACCTTTTGTAGTTCTTGCTGAAGGTCGCATAGTAGTGGTAGGATCCTACCAGCATTCCCCAATAGATCGGAATCTTCCAATATTCCCCATTGTACGCCTGACCCAGTCCAGGCAGAAGAATTGAATATATCGTAGCCTTTCCCGGCTGGTTCTTCACGTCTTTTTTATAGTTGACGACTCCGTCCATCAGTGTCGCCCAATAGATAAGCCCTGCACTGGCGAACATGTAGGTGGCCATGTCCCTGGATCTGGTGTCAAGGTCAAACTCCATGTTCGGGTCAAGCGCCATCGCTATGTCGTAGCCTTTCTTGGAGTGTCTGTACTTGCTGTTGTAGTGGATTCCAAGCCCCAAAGTCGTGCCTATGCCTCCGTAGACGAGGGGAAGTTTCCAATACTGTTTGTTGTAGATCTGCTCAGCGCCGATGAACACGGTGGAGCCGGCGAACATCGTCCCGATCCTCAATGTCGTGTCCTTGTGGCTTACACCTCTGAAAAACTCCCGGAACGACCACATCTTGTCCACGGAATCTCTTGCGGTTCCGGTTGTGTCGCTCGGGTCGTTGTAGGTCTGGCTGAACGCCTCTTCCCTGAACTGCGCTTTCGCACCCGTGGAAAAGGCCGCCAGGCAGACAAGCGCCAGACATATCCTGAGAATCAGATTCTTCATTGTTCTTCTTAGATGTTCGAGTCCTCAAGGGCTTTGAGGAACCGGCTCACTTCCTCGTCGGAGTTGAACTTGATTGTCATCGTTCCCTTTCCGGAGGCCGAGCGTTTCAGGCTGATGCTGTTATCAAAAAACTTGCCGATGTGCTCGAGAACCCTGTAATATTCATCAGGAAGGTCCTGCTGCTTAGGGGTTGGTTTGGCATTTTCGCCTTTGCTCAGTTTGTGGACCTTCTCCTCCAGCTGGCGAACCGAAAGGCCGTCCTTTATCACGAGGTCGCAGAGAAGTTCCTGAATATGAGGGTCCTCCACTCCGAGAAGCACCTTCGCATGTCCGGTGCTGAGAAGCCCTGTCTTGAGGTCGTGCTGAACCTTGGTCGGCAGTTTGAGAAGCCTCAGGTAGTTGGCGACCGAGGCGCGCTTCTTGCCGACACGCTGCGCCATCATCTCCTGTGTGAGGTTGCACTCGTCCATAAGCCTCTGATAGCTCATCGCCACCTCGATCGGGTCGAGATCCTGCCTTTGGATGTTCTCCACGATGGCCATCTCAAGCATTCCCTGGTCATCGGCCGTGCGTATGTAGGCCGGGATGATGTCCATTCCCGCCCTCTTGCAGGCCTTGAACCTGCGCTCGCCGCTGATGATCTGATAGCGCCCGTTCTTGAGTTTTCGCACCGAGATTGGTTGGATCAGACCGAATGTCCTGATGGAATCCGCCAATTCTTCCAACGCCTCGTTGTCGAATGCCATACGAGGCTGGTATGGGTTCGGCTCAATCAGATCCACCGGAATCCTCAGCACATCACCATAGTCCTGCTCCGGCTTGGAACCGGCGATCTCCTTATTAATATACCCGACCGGCTTCCTTTCCGGTCCGATTGTCTGGATGTCTCCCAAAAGGGCGCTGAGCCCTTTGCCCAGTCTGCTTTCCTGCTTATTGTTGCCGCTCATTGTAATTTTCTTTCGCAAGTCCTTTGTCTCTCGTTATTTCTCGTTCTTCTCCAACACTTCCTTGGCGAGGTTCATGTAGTTGGTCGTTCCGTTGCTGACCACATCGTACAGGATGATCGGCTTGCCGTGCGAAGGCGCCTCGCTGAGGCGGATGCTGCGCTGGATCACCGTGTTGAACACCATGTCCTGGAAATGCTCCTTGAGTTCGTTCACGACCTGCGCGTGAACCTTTGTCCTGCCGTCGAACATCGTCACGACGAACCCTTCGATGGTGAGCGACGGGTTTACTCCGCTCTGCACCAGTCTGATGGTCTGGAGCAGTTTTCCGAGTCCCTCCAGAGCGAAAAATTCCGGCTGGACAGGAATCATCACGGAATCCGCGGCCGAAAGGGCGTTGATGGTGATGAGACCCAGGGAAGGGGAGCAGTCGATGATGATGTAGTCGTAGTTGTCACGGATAGGGGCCAGCCTTCTCTTCAGGATCGTCTCCCTGTCCTCCACGTCGATCATCTCGATCTCCGCTCCGACAAGATTGATGTGTGACGGAATCATCTGAAGGTCAGGGATCTCCGTCTGGATCAAGGCGTCCTGGATGTCAATCGTGCCGATCATCACCTCGTAGATCGTCCTCTTCTCATCGTTGTCCGGAGAGAAATTCAGCCCTGATGTCGTGTTGGCCTGAGGGTCCGCGTCGATGATGAGAACCTTCTTCTCCAGCACGGCCAGCGAGGCCGCAAGGTTGATGGCGGTCGTGGTCTTTCCCACTCCGCCTTTCTGATTGGCGATAGCTATGACTTTTCCCATATCCTGTGTGTATATTCAAATCTCAAAGTTACGGAAAATCTCTTGAAATGACGAATAAAATCATTCCGCCTTGCCGATTTGCCCATCCAGCGATCCTGAGGCGACATTTCAGTCTCCTTTCGGAAGAAGCTGCACAGATAGACAGAATCAAAGAAACTGAGCTCGGACTGCAAACTAACGTGTATGACAAATCGAGAGTAAAGAATAGGGATATCCAGTACAGAAAAACGAGAATTATTCGTTTTTCTGTACGAATTTTGACTATATTTGCAATGGTATACAGAATAGTTATATGGAGCAACTGCAGAAAATAGGCGCAGTGCCGTTTGACATCAATGTCCTTCAGTCTGCCTATCCGGACTGCAAACAGATTACGGACAAGGCCAGAAGGCTTGAGGCGGAAGGGCGCATCATCAGACTAAAGAAAGGTTTGTATGTGGCAGGCGCGAATGGCGGCGAATTGTCCCGTGAATTGGTGGCAAATCATTTATATGGTCCGTCTTATGTCTCGATGAGCTGGGCTCTCAGGTGGTATGGGCTGATTCCGGAACGCGTGAATCTCATACAGTCCGTCACGACAAAACATTCCCGCGACTTCAGCAACGCCCTGGGCACTTTTCATTATCAGAACTGTGCGGCTGACTATTTCCCGATAGGGATAACGATCAAGGGGGAGCCTGACTGTCGTTATCTCATAGCGTCTCCGGAAAAAGCCCTGTGTGACTATATCTGTTTCAATAAAGTGACACTGTGCTTTATGAAAGACGTTCGGATTTTTCTTGAGGACGATATCCGGTTCGACTCCGAAGCGATTCGGGATCTTGACCTGCAAATTATTGAGCAATGCTCGGCGCTGGGACGTAAATCCGGTTCATTATCTGCACTTCTGAACTATCTAAAACTCAACAAAAATAGGAATATATATGAGTGAGATTTTCGATTTCATGCTTTCCGCATATCCGATGCGCACATCTGATGACAAGCGAAACGCAGTCTATGAAGTGATGCAGCAGGTAATCCTAGCAGGTCTGTATCGCGGTGGCTTTTTTAAGGAGGCTGCATTTTATGGTGGTACTTGCCTGAGAATATTCCACGGGCTGAAAAGATTTTCTTATCAAAAGTAAAAGATTATCCAAAGTCGCCTCCAAAAGCACCCTGATTATCAGCTGTTTGACATTTCCGCTTTTTAAAACGGCTTTGGATAAAATATCACTGCTTTCCTAGGTTCTTCAACCACGTTCTTAGGTCGGAGTCCTTCTCCCAAGACGTTTTGTTTCCCAAGTCAGGAAGCACATTTGTATATGCCGATTCCAATGCGAGCCGTTTCTGCTTTGAGTCGGCCCGGGCATAGATTTCTGTTGTTTGTATTGACACGTGTCCCAAGATGTCGCGGATATAGACCAGATTGACACCAGCTTGCAACAGGTGCATGGCCTTGCTATGCCGTAGGCTATGCGGGCTGATTCGTTCCGGAAAGAGTTCCGGACTTGCGGTTTTTGCCTTTGCAGCGTATTGAGACAGGATATATGCGGCCCCTGCTGTTGTGAGTTTGCCGCCCCTGTTGTTCTGGAACAAAGGCTGGCTATTGGCAGACAAGGCATCCAGGCGATTCTCGACCATGTATGATTTCAAGAGTCCAACAAGTTGTCCCTGAAGGGGAACGAGCCGTTTTTTCTGTCCTTTACCAAAAAGGGTGACATAACATGGGTTATCCAGATGCAGATCCCCGGGAGTCAAGTCCACCAATTCCTGTACTCTTGCACCGCTGCCATACAGCAGTGCAATCATCGCTAAGTCCCGCTGGCCGGAACGTGTGTCCTGCGGGATTTGTTTAAGAAGGACTTTGATGCCCTCCGTTGAAAGAAAGTTCACACTGCGCTTGACCGTCTTTTTGATTTTGATGGAGAGGATGCTCTGCCACTGCTCCAAGTGCGCTACATCCTCGTACTGCATATACTTGGCGAATGCATGGATGGCGGCTAGACGTTGGTTACGGGTTGAGTCTTTACTCCCTTTCTGTTCCTGTAGCCAATCCAAGAACGAGATGACACTCTTTCGTGTCAAGTGATTCAGCGTCAGTCGTTCAGCAGCCACGTGCTGCATAGACCTCATATAGTCCAGAAACGCAGTGAACGTTTCACTGTACGAACGTATTGTATTGTGGCTTACACCACGCACTGATGACAGGTATTCCGTAAAGAAGCCTGATAGGTACTTGGAAAAGTCATTCGTTTTCATCGGCTCGTTTCATTAATGCTATGGATGGAAAGACATATGAGGACACAGAGTCCTCCAAATGGATGATGTCGGGATACATTTCCTGCGTTAACCGGACGTACCGTTCTGTCCCTATCAAGGTTTTATGACCCATATATGTTGCTAGGATTGGTAGTGCGCAGTATATGTCTACACCGTCCTTGACTAGTTTCATGAGAGAGTGGACCGCAAAAGTATGCCTGAGATCATGCACCCGCGGCCCCTTGTTGTCACCGATAAAAGGGATGTTGCAAGCCCGGAGCAACTTTCTGTACCACCCGTAGAATGAACACTTGCTGACGGCGGAGCCATTGGGTGATATAAAGAAAGGAGCGTCCTTGTCAGACGTGTGGCGGATTGGCAGCTTCCACTTGTAATACACGTATTGCTGCAACACCTCCTTCAAAGAGGGAGTCATTATTACGATGCGCTGCTGCTGATTCTTGGTTTTCCTAAGCAGGATGATCCCTTTTTCAAAGTCCACATCACCATTGGCCAATGAAGTGGCTTCCCCGATTCTCAAGCCAGTTCCGTACAAGAGCCGCAGCATCGCAGGAACGCAGAACATCTTGCTGTCCATGTTGTTATATATCATCGTCAACCTGTCACTTGCTTCGAAGAGTGCTTGTATTTGCCCATGGGTGAAGATATACGGGATGAATGAGCTTTGGTTAAAGTGCTTCAGCGGCATAGGCGGCACATAACAGGGATAGCCCAGATGCCCCATGTAGCGTGAGAACTGCGATATGATGGACCACTTGTCATACAATGTCCGTTCCGATTCATTATACTTCTCACTCCGCCATTTTGCGATTAGCGGCTTCGTGATTATCGGCTCGTTTACGGATTCTTTGGAAAAGAAGATATCGAGTTCCTTCAAGATATACTCTATTTTCGGAGTCCTATAGCCCATAGCACCCTTCATGTGTATGAAGTCAAGGAAGAATCGGGCGAAGACGCTCTTATAGGTGTAGTTAATCATAGAACGCTCCTCCTTTCTGATTGTAAAAAGACTCGGGTACCGGAGTTACGTCTAGTGCACATTTTCCCAGACTGGTTACATCAATCCTCAGATACTCACGGGTCGTTTCGCTACTTTCATGCCCCAAGGTCTCTGAGATGATGGCGATGGAGGCTCCGGATTTCAACATATTGCTAGCTAGTGAATGGCGCATAGAGTGCGGACCGAACTTCCTGCCTTCAAGACTTACCCCGGAACTTCTCATAATTCGCAGTACTACGCCATTCAACCCGAGCCTGTTCATGGGACGGTACGGGGCGCATGCCGACAGGAACACGTTGGGGAGTTTTGATACTGGACGACTATATCGCAGATAATTGACAACAGCCTCGCCCACCTCCGGAAGAAGAGGCAGTTCAATAGGATTCCCAGTCTTATGCTGCCGGAGGACAATCCTGTTATTGTCCCAGTCTATGTTGTCAAACGTAAGGCCAGCAATGTCCGATACCCGAAGTCCTAGCCTTGATGCCAAAAGCAGGATTGCATAGTCACGCTTTCCCACCTTGCTGGATTGCTCGACCGAAGATTCTATCTTTTTGACTTCTTCTGCACTATATACGGACGGAAGTTTCTCTTTTTGAGGAAAGTTCGCGCGCTCAACCACATATCCAAGGTTTCTGGTCACGAGTCCGTTTTCATACAGATATTTGCAGAACTGGCGCATTGTATAGAAGTGATGATCCTTCGCAACTTGCGTATTATCAACAAAGTCAAGTATGTCCTGCTCGTCAATGTCACAGAGGTGTACCTTACCTTTGGATGTCAGCCCAGCGATGAAGTAGCTCAACATTCTTTGGTGGTTGAGAATCGTACCTTCAGACCGCCTTATTTCTTTCATATGGTCCAGATATGATTGGGCAATTTCCCCAATCTCACCGGGTAATGAATGGTCCACAAGGTGAACAATACGTCTCCTGATGCTGCCAGAGGCCAAGTATTCATCAAGGATATGGATGTTACGAGTACGGGCGCGTTTTGTCGATGGCGCAGAGTCCTTCGTGGCGTGCGCCAAATAATCGGCGCCAATGACCGGATTGTACTCGGTAATACCCCTTGACACCATATAGGGAATGATTCCGTCATTCCACTGCCTCCGGTGCACTGCAATGCAGGCCTCTGAGTAGTTCAGCTGCCGCAAAAAGGACTCGCACTCCTGTACGAGTTCTTTGATGTTTGTTCTTGGTTGATGCATATACTTTCCAGTTAATATCCAAATAA